>CAZNNJ010000730.1:0-3279 GCA_964574305.1 uncultured Rhodospirillales bacterium
AAGCGTGCTGTCCGGCATGAACGAGCAGCGGCAGGCGATCGTCGCCGGGCTGGGCGCGGCCGACAAGGCACGCATGGAGCAGTATTTCACGTCCGTACGCCAGCTGGAGCAGCAGCTGGCGCTGCAGCTGCAGAAGCCGGCCCCGCTGGAGGCCTGCGTGAAGCCCGCCGAGGTCGCCTGGAAGGAGACCAAGGAGAATACCCAGATCGACGTCGTCCTCGCAAATCACAGGCTGGTGGCTGGCTGGTTGGCCCACGGGCTCGCCTGCGACCAGACCCGGGTCTTCAACATGGTGTTCGGTGACGCCGCCTCGACCCTGCGCAAGGCCGGTGAGACCGTGACCCATCACCAGCTGACCCATGAGGAGCCGATCGACGAGAAGCTGGGCTATCAGCCCGAGGCGACCTATTTCGTCGACCAGATCATGGGCGGGCTCCTGACCATGCTGCAGGCGCTGGATTCGGTGAAGGAGGGCGACGGCACCCTGCTGGACCACACGCTGCTGCTGGCCCACAGCGAATGCTCCTATGCCAAGATCCACTCGCTGGAGACGCTGCCGATGTTCATCGCCGGCCGCGCCGGCGGGAAGATCAAGACAGGCATCCATGTCGACGGCAACGGCGACAGCTGCACCCGCGTCGGCCTGACCATCCAGCAGGCGCTGGGCCTGCCGCTCAACAAATGGGGCACCGGCTCGATGGAGACGAACAAGACGGTCGGGGAGATCATGGCGTGATGAGGACGCTGCTGACCGCCGCGGCCGCCCTGGCGCTGATTGCCGGTGCGGCCCCCATTGGCGTGGCAACCGCCGACACGCCGGCCCCGTCCCAGGATGTGGCGGCAACCGTCACGCCGGGCGTCATCACCACCCAGCCCTTCCCCGGCGGCACGGTCTATGCCGACGTCATGGGCCACACGCTCTATATGTCGGACCGCGACACCAAGCCCGGCAAGTCGGCCTGCGACGCCGACTGCGTGCGCGACTGGAAGCCGCTACCCGCCGCCTGGATGGCACGGGGCGCCGGCGACTGGTCGGTGCTGACCCGGGATGACGGGACCAAGCAGTGGGCCTTTCAGGGCAAGCCGCTCTACACATTCGCGGGCGACCACAAGGCCGGCGACACCAACGGCGACGGCTTCGACAGCCAGTGGCGCGCGGTGGCGACGCACCGCAAATTCCTGCCGCCCAAGGTCACGATCTGGCACAGCGATTTCGGCCCGGCCTTCGCCACTGCCGACGGCAAAACGCTCTATGTGCTGGCCAAGCTGGTCTTCAACCCGCTGGGCACCAAGCGCCATACCGGCGAGAATCTGGGCCTGAAGGACTGCACCGGCGACTGCACCAAGATCTGGGTCCCCTACACCGCCCCGGCGGACGCCAAGGGCGCCGAGGACTGGTCGGTGGTGACGCGCGACGACGCCACCAGGCAGTGGGCCTACAAGGACTGGCCGGTCTACACCAACGTGAACGACAGCAAGGCCGGCGACGCCCAGGGCGAAGGCGTGTCCTCATACAAGGACGGCATCACCGGCCTGTCCTGGCAGGTGGCGACGCTGCTGCAGTAAATTGTAGTAATCCGACAGTCGGTGCGTTGGTGTCGGATTACGCTTCGCTGATCCGGCCTACATGCTCGGCGATATAGCTGTCCAGCGTGCCGGAACGCGCTGCTTCGCGTTCGAACATGCGCCACAGGAAGGGCATCGCCTTGAAGGCGATGCCGGCGGCCAGCGCGGCGATGACCGGGTCCGAGAAATCGGGGCGCAGGCCCGGCTTCATCATCCGGGCGAATTCCATCAGTAGTGACAGGCTGAACGCCAGGAAGGCGGAGAATGTGGTGCCGCTGCTCCAGAAACCGCGCCTCAGCCACACCATCAGCCCGATCGGCGCGTAGATCATTGAGGTGACGACCAGGCTCTGTGCCGCGTGCGCCTTGCTGACGATGTAGAAATTCCAGAACGGCAGGAACTGCCGCGGCTCCAGCGCATTGGTCCCCTCGTCGAGCGACCACCACCGGCTGCTCAATATCCCCGACACGAACATCACCAGCAGCAGATAGATCGGCACCGCGACCGGCAGGAAGCGCGAGAAATAGTAATGCCGCTTGCGCAGGTCCTTGCCCTTGATCCGCTGGATGAACAGAACACCCATGATCGCGCCGGCGCTGCGATAGAACAGCGAGACCAGGAACGGCTCGGCCCCCAGGACGAAGAGCTGGGCGATGAAGATCAGGAAGACCGCGCCGACGGCGCGCCAGATCAGCCGCCGGGTGGTGCGCTCATGCCCGACGACCGCCAGACACATGCCGAGCGGGATCGCCGTCAGCGTGTCGGCGACGACCAGCAGCAGCTGGTAGGTCGCATCATGCCCCTCGCCCGGGATCGAGAACAATATGCCGAACAGCTCCAGCGCCCGGGCCGCCAGGTCGCCGACGCTGAGCGTGACGTCGAACGGCATCAGGTAATAGCCGATCAGGAACACCGTATAGGCGCCAAGCACGATGGTGAGCCCGCCGCCGTCCTCGAACAGGCCAAGCAGCCTGGGATAAAGCCTGGTATGGGAGAATTGGAATGCGACCACGCCCAGGATCGCGCCGATCAGCTGCGCGGTAATATAGTTCAGCGTCACCGTGCGGGGTGGGAAGAACAGCTGGGCGTACTTGATCGCGAGAATGAAGGCAATGGTGGCGGCAAGCGTCACCACGATCCCGGTCGCGCGCCGCCCGGTGACGACGCCGAGGCCGAAGCTGCTGTTGATGAAGAAGGCCAGCGGAACCGGCATCATCATATTGGCGATCCAGTCCGGCCGCTCGTTCGAGCCGTGCGAAACGAAGCGCACCGAAAGGAACTTGTCCCAGGCCGCGCCGAAACTCATCGGCACGTAGTGAAATCCGGCAGGGCCGAGCACCAGGCTCATATAGACCATCGCCAGCGCATACAGCGCGGCCAGCGCCAGGAAATGGTTGCGCCGCAAAGCGATCACCGAACGAGCATCCCCTGTTCAAGGCACATGATTGCGATCATGTGCTATTATTTTCATATCCCAAAGAATTTTATCGATACTGCAGAAAAGCGTTGGAAACCAGCAAAACCAAAGGGGAATTGGTTCCGCGATATCCGTTCTTGCCTGTCCGGCCAAACCGCGCTTAGGTGTATGCTTCCATGACCAGCAGCCATCCTATCTCGCTCGCGGGCGCGGCCTTTCAGGCAGAGCTGAACGGCGCTTTGCTGTGGCCGGACGAGGCGACCCTGGTGGTGGCCGACCTGCACCTCGAAAAAGGC
>CAZNNJ010000731.1:0-3276 GCA_964574305.1 uncultured Rhodospirillales bacterium
AACAACAAAGGAACAGTTGCGGATGAGCGAAAAACCCGTGATCAAGCTTCTTCTCGCCGATGTCGACGGCACATTGGTGACCAAGGACAAGGTGCTGACCGACCAAGCTGTTGCGGCGGTCCGCGCCCTGCACGAGGCCGGCATCGCCATGGCGTTGACCAGCGGCCGGCCGCCGCGCGGCATGCAGAAGCTGGTCGCGCCGCTCGCGCTCAAGACGCCGGTCGCCGGCTTCAATGGCGGTGTGCTGGTCAATCCCGACATGTCGGTGATCGAGACCCGGACGCTCTCGCCCGAGGCGGCGCGGACGGCGCTGGACACCATCCTGGACAAGGGCCTGGACGCCTGGCTCTACACGCCAGACGCCTGGCTGATCCGCGACCGCGCCGCGCCGCATGTCGAACGCGAATCCCACACGGTCGGGTTCGAGCCGGTGATCGTGCCGGAATTCACCGACGAGCATCTGGCGCGGCTGGCCAAGATCGTCGGTGTCGGCGACGATTACGACCTGGTCGCCGAAGCCGAAGCGGCGGCGCAGAAGGCGCTGGGCAGCCACGCCTCGGCGGCGCGGTCGCAGCCCTATTATCTCGACATCACCCACCCGGACGCGAACAAGGGCTTCGTCGTCGACTGGCTGTCGAAGCAGCTCGGCATCCCGCGCGAGAACATCGCCACGATCGGCGACATGCCGAACGACGTGCTGATGTTCGTGCGCTCAGGCTTCTCCATCGCCATGGGCAATGCCAGCGACCAGGTGAAAGGCCAAGCCAGCGCCGTCACCGACAGCTATGCCGATGAAGGCTTCGCCAAGGCCGTCCGCAACTTCGTGCTGCCGCACGCGGGCTAGGCTTAAGGCTTCCGCGCGACAATGATCTGACTTTTGGGCATGGCTGAGTCGAGTATGTCCTTGACCAGCCTGCCGTCCTTGGCGTTCAGCACCTGGCCCCAGGTGCGGGCCCAGCTGTCCAGCCGGTCGGCCTGGAGTGTGGCGGGGTCGACCGCGTCGGCCCAGAACAGCAGCCAGTTCAGCGCATAGAAGAAACCGGCCTGGGTCTGGCGCTCGATGACGAGGCCGGCACCGCGCACCAGATCAGCGAATTCCTCGCGCTCGAAAATCCGCACATGGTGGGGCTTCTCGAACGCCTCGGCCGGGGCAATGCGTTTGACCAGCCGCTCGCAGAACGGGTCGGGGGCGGAGAGGATATAGTGCGCCCCCGGGCGCCCGATCCGAGCCAGCTCGGCCATGAACCAGACCGGATCGTCGACATGCTCCAGCACCTCGGTTGAGACGATCTTAGTGGCGATGCCGTCGGGCAACGGGATCGGCCCCTCCGTGCCCTCGACGATCGAATAGAGCGCAGGGTCGATATCGGCCAGGCGCTGGCGCAGCCCGGCGAGCTTGGCAAGATCGGTGTCGACCAGGATGGTGCGCGCGCCGCGCCCGGCGCAGAAGCGGGCGACATGGGGAAAGTCGCTGCAGCCGACATCGGCGACGACATCGGCGGCGGTGATCGTCACCCCCGTGAACAGCTCACCGGTCCCGTCGTTGCGCCAGCCGCTGAGCAGCAGGTCGCGCTCGCCGACAGCGAGGGGACTGAAAGGGTCGAACATGGGCCAGGCTTCGTTGCCGTTGACGAAAGCGTCTTTTGAGATTGAACAGCTTCGTCACGGCAAATGTTCCATCGCCCCTGTGGGAGGGGTTCAGCCCCAAGCCGGCCGGGGCCTTGTCAGGGCCCTATTCGCTTCAGCAGCTTCTTAGCCCAGCTTGTCACAACCCCCGGCTGACGCCTGTTCCCACGCAACAGGCAGACATGTTCGTGATAGGGCACGCCGAACAGCGGATTGTCCCACTCGTCGACGACCTCGAGCGCCTCGTTGAACGGCGGCAGGTCCAGCCGCAGCGCGCGGTAGTCGGCATAGTCGATCGGGCCGTTGAGGTTGTCGTCGGGAAAGACGGCGTTGAAGAGAAGCAGATAGGAGAACCGCTCCTTGAACAGCGCCAGATAGTGCCGGACGTCATCGGTCGGCAGGTGATGGAGCACGTCCTTGCAGATCAGCAGGTCCGCCGGCCGCAGCCGGACCCCGTCCGCGAACTGATGAAACCGGATGTCCCGCGTACCGTAGGTATCGGCGTTGTACCGGACGGGGCCGAGGGCGACATCGTACCCATCATAGGTCAGGCCGCTCCAATCGATGAGCTTCGCGTAATTCCAGAAGCCGCAACCGAACTCGGCCACCGACCCGATCCGGTATTTCCGGATCGTGCTTTCGATCACGGCCGCGACCCGCCCAAGTATCTCAAGCTGGGGCGGCTGCGCGCCCAGCTGCCAGAGATTGTCGTCGTAAACCCTTGTAAATGCTTCCCGCGCCTTATCGACCCGTGAGGTCATGCCGAACTCCGCAGCCTGTCATCCAGGCAACGCCTAGCAAAAACCCGGGCGCTTGGCGATCAGAGATCGGGCAGCCTGAACGGCAGGTTGGTGTCCTGGAGCCCGCCGTCGATATGGATGATCGAACCGGTGGCGTAGCAGCTTTTCGAGCAGAGCCAGAGAACCGCGAGGCCGACATCCTCGGGCGTGCCGTGGGTGCCGAGCGGCGTCAGCGCGAACAGCTTGTCCCGGAATTCCGGCTGCATGTCGTACATGTTCTGAAGCGCCGGGGTCAGCACCGCGCCCAGCGCCACGCAATTCACCCTGATCTTCGGCGCCAGTTCCTGCGCCAGGCCGCGGGTCAGCTGCTCGGTCCCGGCCTTGGCGACGCCATAGGCCAGCATGCCGCGAATGCCGATCCGCGCCGCCCCCGACGAGACGTTGACGATGGCGCCGTGCCCTGCCTTCACCATATGCGGCGTGACCGCCTGGCTCAGCAGGAACGCCGAGGTCGTGTTCCAGTCGAAATGGAACTTGAACTCCTCCTCGCTGATCTCCATGAACGGGCGGAATTCGTTGCCGCCGGCATTGTTGATCAATATGTCGATCCGGCCGAACCGCGCCATCGTGTCTTCGGCCAGCTTGACCAGATCGTCGTGCTTCATCACGTCTGCGGTTAGCGCGATGGCCTTGCCGCCGGCCTTCTCGATCAGCCCGACCGTTTCGTCGATCTCATTCTTCGAGCGGGCGCTGCAGACGATCGTCGCCCCGGCTTCGGCCAGAACGGTGGCGATGCCGCGGCCGACGCCACGCCCGGCCCCGGTGATGATCGCGACCTTTCCGGCCAGCCGCAGGTTGCTCAGTCCCATTGATTTTCCCCCTAATTCCCGAAAGCGCCCCGGCTTGGCAG
>CAZNNJ010000732.1:0-3264 GCA_964574305.1 uncultured Rhodospirillales bacterium
GGGCGCTGGAGCTCAGCTCAACCGCGCTGATCCTTGTCCACAACCATCCCAGCGGCGACGCAACGCCGTCGCGTGCCGATATCGAAATGACCCGCGACATCGCCCGGGCGCTTTCGCCGGTCGGCGTCACCGTGCATGACCATGTCATCGTCGGCGGGGGCGAGCCGGCCAGCCTGCGTGCGATGGGGCTGTTGTAGGGCGGATGAGCGGAGCGTAATCCGCCAGCCGTGCAGAGCGCGGCATTCGGTGATAGCGGCAGCTTGCGTCGGCGGATTACGCTCCGCTCACACGCCCTACCTATGACGGCGGCGTGTTCCGCTCCAGAAAGTCCCGCACCCGCCGGATCGATTCCTGCAGATGGTCTGGGCCGCGCCAGTCCTGCTGGACCTCGATATTCGGGGCCAGCGTGGCGATCTCGGTGCTGGTCGCGGCTGGGTGGGGCTTGTCGGTACCGGGCTGAAGGAACAGGGGCGTCGCGCAGTTCCGCACGAAATCGCGGGTGACGGAGAAGACGAAGTCGCCGCCGAACATGTTGCGGCCGAAGGATTCGATCGTCTCCCAGGTAATCGACGGGTCGCGGGCGCGCACCGTCTCTCCATAAGCCCTCACCCCGTCGCCCCACGTGTCGCGGTTGTCGCCGAGGCCGATCGGGTTCTGCAGGACCGCGGCGGCGACGCGGCCCGGATCGTGCTCGATCGCCTCGAAGCAATAGCTGCCGCCGATGCAGCCGCCCATGACATGGAACCTGCCGAAGCCGAGATGGTCCATCAGGGCGAAATGGTCGCCCGCGAATGTATGCCAGCCATGGTCGGGCCTGACGTCGGCGATGGACTTACCGGCATTGCGCTGGTCCATGGCGACAACGGTGAAACGGTCGGTCAGCGCCGCGCAGGGGTTCATCCAGGGCAGGCCGGGCTTCGTCCAGAACTCGATCGAGGATTTGAGCCCGCCCGGCGCGAACAGCAGGATGGGGAAACCTGCGCCGTGGACCTCGTAATAGAGCTCGGCACCGGGGCGTTTGAACATCGGCATGGTGTTATTCCCTTCCTTGGCCTCTTCTCCTGGGCGGAGGCGGGCAGCTATAAGTCTGCCGTGCAGCTGCAACAATCCTCTTCCGAGACCGCCCGCCTTCCAGTCGCCGCGCGCTATCCGCTCGCGATGCAGTGGGCGGCGATGGTGGCGTTCTCCGTTGGGCTTGGCGCGGTCCTGGTCAGGCTTGGCATCCCGGCGGCCCTGCTGCTGGCCCCGATGGTTGCGGCGATCCTGCTGTCGGTGAATGGCGGCGGGGTCGCCATTCCCAGCTGGGCCTCGATCGGCGCCCAGGGGGTGATCGGCTGCATGATCGCGCGGATGCTGCCGCCGTCGATCTTCGGCGAGGTCGCGGTTCACTGGCCGATCTTCATCATCGTCATGCTGGCGGTGATCGCGATGGCCGGCCTGCTCGGCTGGCTGGCGGCACGCTTTCGCCTGCTGCCGGGCACGACCGTCATCTGGGGCCTGAGCCCCGGCGCGGCGACGACGATGATCGTCATGGCCGAGGCCTATGGCGCCGACGTGCAGTTCGTGGCGCTGATGCAATATCTCCGGCTCTTCGTCGTTGCGGCCGTCGCCTCGATCGTTGCCCGCATGTGGGGCGTCAGCACGCTGCACACCGCGCATGCGCCCGGCTGGTTCCCGCCGGTCCTGTGGCTGCCGCTGGCCGAGACCCTGGCGCTCGCGGCCACCGGCCCGATCGCTGCGGTCCTGCTGCGCAGGCCGGTGCTGGCGCTGCTGCTGCCGATGGCCGGCGGCGTGTTCCTGTCGGCTCATGGCTGGATCGCGATCGAGACGCCGCCCTGGCTGCTGGCGCTGTGCTACGCGATCGTCGGCTGGCGCGTCGGCCTGGGCTTCACCCGGCAGTTGCTGCTGCACGCGGCAAGGGCGCTGCCGCGCATGATCGGCTGCACGCTGGCCCTGATCGCGCTCTGCGCCGGGCTGGCCGTCCTGCTGGCCGCCGGCGCCGGTGTCGACCCGCTGACCGCCTATCTGGCGACCAGCCCCGGCGGCGCAGACTCGGTCGCGATCATCGCGGCGTCCAGCAATGTCGACGCGCCGTTCGTCATGGCGATGCAGACGCTGCGCTTCCTCGGCGTCATGCTGCTCGGCCCCAGCATGGCCGGCTGGGTGGCGCGGCACGCGATTCAGTCGTCCAGCGCCTGATAGGCCAGCGCCCAGATGTCGGTATAGATCGCCTCCGGCACCGGGCTGCGCATCATCCGCTGGGTCAGCAGGATGCAGGTCAGCCCTTCCTTCGGGTCGGCGCGGGCGGTGGTGCCCATGCCGCCGTCCCAGCCGTAAGAGCCGACCGACAGGTATCCATGGCGTGCCGTGATCACGCTCATGCCGAAACCCCAGCCGTGGCTGTCCCAGAAACCGGGATAAAAAGGCGAGGCCGCCTTCTGCGCCGGCAGAATCTGGTCGGTGGTCATCAGCTCGACCGTCGCGCGCGACAGGATGCGCCCGTTTTCGGATCGGCCCATGTTCAGCATCATCCGGCTGAAGGCCAGATAGTCGTCGGCGGTCGAGACCAGCCCGCCGCCGCCCGAGGCGAAGACCGGCGGCCGGGACCAGCGCCCGCCCCGGCCCGGGTCGTAGACCACCATCTTCCCGCTCTCGCGATCGATCATGTAGGCGGCGGCCAGCCGGCCGATCTTCTCCTCGGGCACGAAGAAGCCGGTGTCCTTCATGCCGAGCGGCGCGAAGATGCGCTCGGCCAGGAAGGCGTCGAACGGCTGGCCGGCGGCGCGGGCGATGAGGATGCCCAGTATGTCGGCGCCGGTATGGTAGTGCCAGCTTTCGCCCGGCTGGGCGATCAGCGGCAGCTGGGCGAAGCGGGCGATCCAGTCGTCCGGCGCGAAATCGGCCGGGCTGGGGCCGGGGGCGAAGCCGGCGTCGCTCATCGCCCTCTGAATCGGATACGTGCCGGGCCAGGCCATCACCGCGCCGAAGCCGCAGCGAAAGGTCAAGAGGTCCCTCAGCGTCAGCGGCCGGTTGGCCGGCACGGTGGTGCGCGAGGGCGTTCGCGCCACGTTCGCCGATGTCTGGGTCCGGACTGACCCCGTTTCGCCGACCGAGCCGTATCGAGTCGATCAGGTCGATGCGCGGAAGGTGCTACGCTGGTCGCCGCCCGCCGAGCCAACGCTCATCAACGTCCGAATTTTCTGCACGCACTGCGGCGATCACTCGGTGACCGACAACATCACCGGGCGCCGCGTGGACATGATC
>CAZNNJ010000733.1:0-3261 GCA_964574305.1 uncultured Rhodospirillales bacterium
GCGGCCCGTCGGGGGTAACGAAGATCAGGCAGCGGCCGGTGGTCGGCTGGCCGGTATAGTGGGGGGTGCCAGACGTGTGGCGGTTCACGTCGATGCCGGTGCGGGAAATGCCGGTCCTGACCGTCGTCGCGCCCAGTTCGCGGGCGAAATCGTAAAGCAGCTGAATCCACCAGTCGGCATCCTTGCGCGCCAGCCAGGGCGAGGCCAGCGCCGCCTCGATCTCGGCTGGAATCTCGGTACCGGTATGGGGGAGGCTGACGATCAGCGGCGCATCGCCGCGATCGATGGTGAGCCAGTCGGGCATGGCTACTCCGCCACCCCCGGCAGGTGGATCGCGCTGGCCGCCTCGGCAACCGCGCCGCTGCGCACCAAGGCCGCGGCCGCCTCCAGGTCGGGATGGAAAAAGCGGTCATCCTTGAGGGTCGGCACATGGCTGCGCACCACGGCCCGTACCGATTCCAGCGCCTTGCTGGAGCGCAGATCGCCATGGAAGTCGCAACCCTGGGCGGCGGCCAGCAGCTCGATGCCGATCACCGAGGTGACGTTCTCCGCCATCGGCAGCAGGCGGCGGGCGCCGTGCGCGGCCATCGAGACATGGTCTTCCTGGTTGGCCGAGGTCGGGATCGAATCGACCGAGGCGGGATAGGCGCGCTGCTTGTTCTCCGACACCAGGGCGGCGGCCGTGACCTGCGGGATCATGAAGCCGGAATTTAGGCCGGAGCGCTCGGTCAGGAAGGCCGGCAGGTTCGACAGCGAGGCGTCGACCAGCATGGCGATCCGCCGCTCGGCCAGGGAGCCGATCTCGCACAGCGCCATGGCGATCATGTCGGCGGCAAAGGCGACCGGCTCGGCATGGAAGTTGCCGCCCGACAGCGCCTCGTCTGTGTCGGCGAAGATCAGCGGATTGTCGGAGACACTGTTGGCCTCGATCTCCAGGGTGCCGGCCGCTTGGCGCAGCACGTCCAGCACCGCGCCCATCACCTGCGGCTGGCAGCGCAGGCAATACGGGTCCTGGATGCGCTTGTCGTCGATCAGGTGCGAGGCGCGGATCGCCGAGCCGGCCAGCAGGGCACGCAGCGCATCCGCCGTCTCGCGCTGGCCGCGATGGGGGCGCAGCGCATGGATGCGTGGGTCGAACGGCGCGTCGGAGCCCTTGGCCGCGTCGGTCGACAGCGCGCCGGTGACCAAGGCGGTCTGGAACGCCGTCTCCGCCTCGAACAGGCCGGCCAGCGCGCAGGCGGTGGAGAACTGGGTGCCGTTGAGCAGCGCCAGCCCTTCCTTGGGGCCCAGCGACAAGGGCTTCAGCCCCGCGTGTGCCAGGGCCTCCCAGGCCGGCTTGCGTACCCCGTCGACAGTGATCTCGCCGACGCCGATCAGCGTCGCCGCCAGATGGGAAAGCGGCGCCAGATCACCCGAGGCGCCGACGGAGCCCTGGCTCGGGACGATCGGTGTCAGGCCGCGATCGAGCATCGCGCCCAGCAGCGCGATCGTCTCGGGTTTCACCCCCGAGGCGCCCTGGGCCAGGCTGGCGAGCTTCAGCGCCATCATCAGCCGCGCGATCGGCTGGGCGATCGGCTCGCCGACGCCGGCGGCGTGGGACATGACGATGTTCCGCTGCAGGGTGGCAAGATCGGCATCGTCGATGCGCACGCTCGCCAGCTTGCCGAAGCCGGTATTGACGCCATAGATCGGCGTGCCCTTGGCCAGGATACGCTCCACCGCCGCCGCGCTCTCCGCGATCCTGGGCGCGCTCGCCGGGTCCAGGGCGACGGCGCTGCCGCGATAGATGGCGCGCCAGTCGGCCAGCCTGTTGGCGCCGGGCTTCAGCATCACCGTTGTCATTGACCCCTCCAGATGCGCGCATGGAGCGGGTTGAACCCCATGCGATAGACCAGCTCAGCTGGCCGCTCGATATCCCAGATCGCCAGGTCGCAGGCCTTGCCGGCCTCCAAGGTGCCGATGTCGGCCCGCCCCAACGCACGCGCCGCCTCGCGGGTAAAGCCGGCGACGCATTCGTCGACCGTCATGCGGAACAGGGTCGCGGCCATGTTCATGGCCAGCAGCGGCGAGGTCAGCGGCGCCGAGCCCGGGTTGCAGTCGGTCGCCAGCGCGATCGGCACCTGCGCCGCGCGGAGTGCGTCGAGCGGCGGCAGGCGGGTTTCGCGCGTGAAATAGAATGCGCCGGGCAGCAGCACCGCGGCCGTACCGGCCCTGGCCATCGCCGCCACGCCGCTGGCGTCGAGATATTCCAGGTGATCGGCCGACAGCGCGCCGAACTCGGCGGCCAGAGCCGCGCCGTGCAGATTGGACAGCTGCTCGGCATGCAGCTTGACCGGCAGGCCGTGCGCCGTGGCAGCCGCGAACACCCGCCGCGTCTGCTCGCGGGAGAAGCCGATGCCCTCGCAGAAGGCGTCGACCGCGTCGGCAAGGCTGTCCTGGGCGATGGCCGGCATCATCACATCCACGACGTTTTCGATATAACCGTCGGGATCGCCGGCGAATTCCGGCGGCAGGGCATGGGCGCCCAGGAAGGTGGTGACGACCGAAACCTCGCGCTGCGTGCCCAGCGTGCGGGCGGCGCGGAGCTGCTTAGCCTCATGCTCCAGCGCCAGGCCATAGCCGGACTTGATCTCGACGGTCGTCACGCCTTCGGCGATCAGCGCGTCGAGCCGGGGCAGGGCGGATGCGACCAGTTCCGCCTCGCTGGCGGCGCGGGTCGCTTGCATGGTCGAGACGATGCCGCCGCCGGCGCGGGCGACCTCTTCGTAAGATGCTCCGGCCAGCCGGATTTCGAACTCATGGGCGCGGTCGCCGCCATAGACCAGGTGCGTATGGCAATCGATCAGCCCTGGCGTGATCCAGCGGCCTTCGGTGTCGGTAATCTCTGCGGCATCCAGCCCGGTGGGCGCGCCCTCGGCGCTGCCGGCATAGACGATCGCGCCGTCCTGGCAGGCGATCAGCCCGTCCTCAACGATCCCCAGGCCCGGCCGGTCAGGCGACAGGGTGGCAAGCTTGGCGTTACGCCAGATGCGGTCGCACTGCATCACCCTCTCCTCGTGTTGATCGATGATATATGTCTAGACATATGAGTCGATAAAGTCTAGACATAATCGTCTGCCAAGGGGGCTTGCTTGGGGCTGCATTTTACCACCGCTTTGTTGCAGGACGGCTGGGCGAACGGCGTCCGGCTGACGATCGAAGGCGGCCGCATCGCCAGGATCGAACGCGGCGTTCCGCCATTGCCCTATGACGAGCGGGCCG
>CAZNNJ010000734.1:0-2756 GCA_964574305.1 uncultured Rhodospirillales bacterium
GTGCGTGGAAGGGGGCCGGTGCACACGTTCACCCCCGGCAAGCGGGTGCGGGCCGGGCGCGGGCAGATGCCGTTCGGCGGGATGGGTGGCCACTATCAGGCGAGGGGCCACGCCCATCTGCTCAGCAAGTTCATCGACTACGGGCTGGACCTGCAGAGCGCCGTGGACCTGCCCCGCCTGTTCCCCCAGCCCGGCACCAACAAGGTCGAGGCTGAAAGCCGCATTCCGGCGAAGACGCTCGAGGACCTGCGCCGGCGCGGCTTCGAGATCGTGCCGCCGGAAAAGCCGATCGGCGGCAGCCAGGCGATCTGGATCGATTGGGAGAACGGGACGCTGATCGGCGCCTCCGACCCGCGCAAGGACGGCTGTGCCTTAGGTTATTGAGCCCCCAGGCGCGGATCGAACAGCGCCCGTAGCACGTCGACGATGGCCGCGACCACCAGATAGGTGGCGGCAGCCACCATCGCCACGCCCAGCACTGCCGGCAGGTCGGCCGAGGCGAAGGCGTGGACCATATAGAGACCGAGCCCCGGCCAGGCGAACAGCGCCTCGACGATCAGGATATTGTTGAAGATCAGCGCCACCTGAAGCGCGATCATCGATAGCGGCGGCCCGGCGGCGTTGCGCAGCGCATGGCGCGTCAGCACCGCGGTTTCGCTGAGGCCCTTGGCCCGGGCGGTGCGGATATAGCCCTGGCGGTAGACGTCCTGAAGGCTGGAGGCGAGCGTCCGCGCGATGGCGACCGCGATCGGCAGGGCCAGGGTCAGGGCCGGCAGCACAAGATGGGCCAGCGCGTCCAGCATCATCCTGGGCTGGCCGGTGAGGATGCTGTCCAGCGTCATGAAGCCGGTCGGCCCCATGCGGAAATCGTCCGGCGAAATCCGCCCGCCGCCCGGCAGCCAGCCGAGCCGATACCAGAACAGCAGCGCCAGCAAGAGGCCGGTCAGGAAGATCGGCGCCGAGGTCGCCCCGATCAGCCCGAGCCTCAACACCCCGCCCCAGCGGCTCATCGCCTGCGACAGCGCCACCGCCGCGCCGATCGCGATCCCGATCAGCAGCGCCGCGATGACCAGCTCCAGGGTCGCCGGAGTGAAGCGCGCGAGGTCGCGCGTCACCGGATTATGGGTATAGATCGACTGGCCGAGATCGCCCTGCGCCAGCCGGACCATGTAGCGCCAATATTGCACCGGCAGCGGCTGGTCGAGCCCCATTTCCATGCGCTTTTCCGCGACCAGGCTGTTGGGCGCATTGGGGCCGATCAGGGCGCGGGCGGGGTCGGCGGGCACAAGCTGCTGCAAGGTGAACAGCACGACCGTCATCGCCAGCAGCACGCTGATGAGCCCGGCGATCCGCCTGATCAGGAACAGAAACATATTCTATTCCCGCCGGATCGTTGCGTAATCGACGGCCCAGGGCAGGGCCGGCCGTGTGTTGAGGTCGGTCAGACCGGCGCGATAGACGATCACGTCCTTGACGTCGGCCAGCGGAATGAAGGCCCCGTCGGCATAGAGCGCGTCGGAGATGGCGAGATAGGCTTTGTCGCGTTCCGGCTCCGAGGCGATCTGTCCGGCCGCCGCATAGAGCGGGTCCAACTTCGGGTTGGCATAGCCGAAAAAATTGAGCGCCGCCCCGGTCTCGAAGAACACCCCGGTATGGGTCGCGGGGTGGGCGGCGTCGGGATAGTTCTCGGCGATGAAGATGTCGGGGTCGCTGTCCAGCCGGTTGACCAGGCTCGATTCCTGATCGATCGGGATCGAGCGGACGGTCGCGATGACGCCGATCCGCTTCAGCTGCGACACCATGAATTCGGCGATGCGCTGCTGCATCGCCGCCTCCTGGTCGGTGAAGCCGATCTCGATCCTGACCGGCCCGGCGGCGGCCACCGCCCGGCGCGCCGCGTCGAGATCGTCGGGGAAGGTCACCGGCGCCGGCCCCAGGATCATCGCCTTGGGATAGAGGGAGCGCGCCGGCGCGGCGAAGGCGCCGAACACGTCATGGAGCCAATAAGCCGGATTGATCGCCGCGATCACCGCCTGGCGGAGCGCCGGGTCGCCGAGCGCCTTGGTCCGGTTGATATAGGCCATCTCCAGCGCCAGCGGATCGTGCGCCTCCAGCTTCAGGCCAGGCGGCAGCCGGTCCAGCTGGTCGAACGGATAGCCGTGCTCGATGATGTCGATCTCGCCGCGCTGGAGCATCAGCATCTGCTGGTTGATCGTCGGCACGATCAGGAGCTCGATCCGGTCGAAATAGGGTTGCGGCCCCCAGTAATGCGGGTTGCGCACCAGCACATAGCGCTGGCCGCGCACCATCTCGGCCAGCAGGAACGGGCCGGTGCCGTCGGCATGGTCGCCCAGCCAGCCGACGCCGAGATCGCCGCCCGCATGGTCGACCAGCGCCCCCGGCCCGACGATCTTGGGCGCCCAGGGGCTGGCCAGCCGGTCGAGAAAGGCGGGCTGCGGCGCCTTGAGGGTGATGACGAACGTGCGTGGGCCGGGCGCCGACATCGACGCGACGCCGTCGAGGAAATAGGACAGCGGGAAGGTCGGCTGCCGGCGGCGCTGGAAATAGGCCAGCACGTCCGCCGCCGTCATCGGCCGCCCGTCATGGAAGGTGACACCATCGCGCAGCGTGAAGCTGTAGGTCAGCCCGTCCGGCGAGACGGTCCCGCTTTCGGCCAACCAGCCGACGATCCCGATCGTGCCGGGCCTGTACTTAACCAGCCCCGCATAACGGCGCCGTGGGGCCTGGGATCCAGC
>CAZNNJ010000734.1:2766-3248 GCA_964574305.1 uncultured Rhodospirillales bacterium
AGTATGGGGACGGGCGGCAGGATGGGGATCCACCAATGGGGGGTCAGGCTGGCGGGATCGCGCGAGGTCATCGCCCCCAGCTCAGGCGCCGGCGCCGGGGCGCCGAGGCCGAGGAAAGAGAACAGCGACAGCACCAGGATGACATTGGCGACATCCAGGGTCGCGGTCACCAGCACGGTCGGCAAGGCGGCTGGCAGCAAATAGCGCAGCACCAGACGCGGTCCGCGC
Source organism: uncultured Rhodospirillales bacterium (assembly GCA_964574305.1). Taxonomy (GTDB): domain Bacteria; phylum Pseudomonadota; class Alphaproteobacteria; order BOG-932; family Roseiterribacteraceae; genus BOG-932. The sequence continues at coordinate 2,995 of CAZNNJ010000734.1, forward strand.
ACGCCCGAGAGCCGGGCGGCCTCGGCATGCGGGCGGGCGGCCACCGCCCTGACCTCACCGCGCACGATACGGGCATACCAGGGCCACCAGAACACGCTCATCGCCACGACCGTGTGCCAGATGCCGGGCCCCAGCGCGGCGACGGCCGCCAGTGCGATCATGGTCGAGGGGATAACGATGAAGAGCTCGGTTAGCCGCCCCAGCAGCGCGTCGAACTACCCGCCGGCCACGGCGCCACACACACCCACCAGCCC
>CAZNNJ010000735.1:0-3246 GCA_964574305.1 uncultured Rhodospirillales bacterium
TGCTCGACGCCAAGGGCCGGCCCGGCATCACCGAGCGCGTCTATGTGCTGCCGCCGGCCAGCCAGATCGGGCCGATCACGCCCGAGCAGGGGCAGGCGCTGATCGCCGGCTCGCTGGTGGCGGGCGTCTACGAAAAGGCCGTGGACCGCGAATCGGCCTACGAGAAGCTCAAGGGCCGCGCCGATTCAGCGCCGCATTGCCGATAATCGGATTGTCGGCGAAGGATTTCGCCCCGGTCAGAAGTTGGATTGTCCAGACCGGCAGCAGCAACACGCCGCGCGCGCCACGCCCCAGCCTTTTCAGATACGACATTATGCTCAGTTTATGCCTTGCGCGCTTATGTTCTTGGGCCGTAACGCTGAGTTCGACCTGACGGCTGTCCAATATCACAGAAATTCAACTTCTGTTGGGACGTTCCCGGCAAGCTGGTCCTGCGTCGAAATCATGGTCTCTGCCATCGATTCGCCCGGTTATGTCATAAAACAGCGCAACTAGGCGAGGTCCGTGGGCTGATTGGCCCTCTTGGTGCTGACCGGCTGTGGCTTTAGATAGGTATTCCCTCCGCCGCGCCTGTATTTCATATCCGGCGCCCGCGCGTACCGAGTCTCTCTCATGCCTCATTACGTCCTCGACCTGTCGCGTTTGATTTCCAGTTCGGCCCGCCCGGCGCCGACCGGAATCGACCGTGTCGAGCTGGCCTATGCGGTCGAGCTCCTGAAAAAGCCCGCATCGGAGGTGACATTTGCAGCGATGACGCGCTGGCGGCGCTTCGGCCTTGTCGAACGCAAGCGCGCCGAACGTTTCGTCGTCGCGCTGGCGGCGGAGTGGTATGCCGGGGAATCGACCCATTCGCCCGCCAGGTTGGCAGACCGGATCTGCCACCGGATCTGGCTCACCGGTGAAGCCCCGTTGCACCGCAGGCTGAGGCGGCAGGCCGGGCCGGTGATCTATATCAACGTCTCGCATCACCATCTCGACCGCCCGGCCTCGATCCGGCGGCTGAAAAGCAAATCGGGTGCACTGTTCGTGCCGATTGTGCAGGACCTGATCCCGATCGAATTCCCGGAATATGTCCGCCCGAACCAGGACGAGATCCATAGCCGCCGTATCGCCACCGTGACCGGCCTCGCCGATGCCATCGTCGTCACGACCAAGGCGACCGGCGACATATTGGCGCCCCGGCTGGCAATCTCAGGCCGCGCGCCGCCGGTGCTGGTCGCGCCGCTGGGCTGGGACATCCCCGCCCATTCAAGCCCGCCGGAGATACGCGTTCCCCAGCCTTATTTCGTCTGCATCGGCACGATCGAGGCGCGCAAGAACCACCTCCTGCTGCTGCAGCTCTGGCGCAAGCTGGCGGTCGAGCTGGGCGCGAATGCGCCGCATCTCGTCATCGTCGGGCGGCGCGGGTGGGAAAATGAAAATGTCGTCGATATGCTCGAGCGTTGCCCAAGTATTCGCGGCAAAGTCCATGAATTCAGCAGGGTAACCGATTCGGAGGTACGCGCCCTGATCGAAGGAGCGCAAGCGCTGCTGATGCCCTCTTTCAGCGAAGGCTTCGGCCTGCCGATCATCGAGGCGCTGGCGCTGGGCGTGCCGGTTTTGTGCAGCGATATCCCGCCTTTCGTCGAGATCGGCGGCGGCGTTCCGGAATTCTTCGATCCGATCGACGGCCCGTCCTGGCATGCCGCCCTGGTCGACTATGCGATGACGAATTCGGCGCGCCGGGCGGCCCAGGTCATGCGCCTCAAGGATTGGACGGCGCCCAACTGGCCGGAGCATTTTGCGAATGTGTTCGATCTGCTAAACAGACTTGCCGATCGGATAGTATAACATTTTTGAAAATCCCGGGCAGGAAAAACGCCCGGCGCCCGTTAACGTACACAGATGCCTTCCAGACGCGTGCCGGCGACGGAAAATGTCACTGCACCGTTCCCCTCGTGCCATCCTTCCGGCGTGGTGCAGTGCGACACAGCCCTTGGACAGTACCGAAATTTAGGTATTTGTTTTAAGCAAAAACAATCTTTTGAGGCGAACTTGGCTTCATCGTCTGAATTCAGTGCCGATCAGTATAGGGCGCGATGAGCAAAGCTTGTTGCATAGCAGCAATCGGTCTATGGTTCCTGAACGGCGTGACCGAGTAATGGAGATGCTCGGCTCAAACGACCGGACCGTCCGATCTGGCGCGGAGACAACACGGCCAATGGATCGTTTTGAGTCTGTACCCGGTCTGCTGCGCGGCCCTGCCTCCTGGGCCCTGGATACGTGCGCTGTCAGCAGTTTTTCTCCAGCCGCCTGTGCTGAAGTCCTGGCCGACGGCCGTGCATTCTCACCCGACCTGATCGCCCGCGCCCGCGCCGGCATTGATTCTTTGTTGGCGACGCGGATCGGCGGCGATTGCTGGACTGCGCCGAGCGCGGCACCGGCATCGTCCAGGGCGACCATTCTGGTCGTCGTCCCCGCGGTGCGCGGCGATGCGTTCGACCGCATGATCGCCGCCGTCAATGACGAGCGCGGTCCGGAAAAAGTCGTCCTGCTGGCGCCGGCCGGCTTGCCGAAAAACGCGCATGATGCCCTTGCCCGGCTCGCCGCCGAACGCGGCATGATCCTGGTCGCGGGGCCGGCGAATGCGTGGTCGCTGCTGGACGGCATTACGACGCTGTATACGATCGACGATGAGCTGGGTTTCCTGGCCCTGCTCGCTAATGTCCGGGTTCGCTGCTTTGGCAATCCCTTCTATGCCGGCTGCGGCCTGACCGAAGACGATTCCACCGTGCCGCAGCGTCCCCGGCAGCGCAGCCTGGAAGAACTCTTCGCCGCCGCCTGCCTGATGGCCACCGCCTATCGCGATCCCTATAGCAAGGCCGCCAGCAGCTTTGAGGCGGCCTGCGACACCCTGGCGGACTGGCGCCGCGTCAACGATGCCAATCGCGGGATCGCGGTCTGCCTCGGCATGTCCTTCTGGAAACGGCGGCGGATGGCCGATTTTCTGCGGTCGAGCGACGGCGCGCCGGAATTTCGCAAGACCGCCGAGGCGGCGATCGCGGCTGCCAAGCGGCGCGGCGGCGCCATCGCGGTATGGGCGGCGCGCGAACCGGCCGATCTGGCGGCCGCGGCGTCCGAGGCGGGCGTGCCCGTGGTGCGGATCGAGGACGGTTTCGTCCGCTCGGTCGGGCTCGGCGCCGATTTCACCCAGGCGGCATCGATCGTACTCGACCGCACCGGCATCTATTTCGACCCGGCCAGGCC
>CAZNNJ010000736.1:0-3244 GCA_964574305.1 uncultured Rhodospirillales bacterium
CAATCTGACGCTGGAGACGCTGGGCGACCGCTGGAGCCTGATCGTCATCCGCGACGTGATGTTCGGCAACCGCCGGCATTACCGCGAGCTGCTCAACCAGTCCGAAGAGGGCATCGCCTCCAACATCCTGGCCGACCGGCTGAAGCGCCTCACCGAGGCCGGCCTGCTGACCCGCCGCGACGATCCCAGCCACGCGCAGAAGGCAATCTACAGCCTGACCGAACCCGCCATCCAGCTCGTTCCCCTGCTCGCCGAGATGGGCGCCTGGGGCCGCCGCCACCGGCCTGCCTCGGAAGAACTGTCGATCCGCGCGGAGCTGCTGGAGCAGGGCGGCCCTGCCCTATGGGACGGCTTCATGGAAGAACTTCGGGCCATGCATCTCGGTATGCCGATGCCGGAGCGTTCGGTGTTCGGGGAGTTACAGGCGGCCTATGAGGCGGTGGTGGCCCGGAACAGGAAGGCGTAAAACCTCGCCACTATTCCAACAGCGGGACCGAAGATCGGTGGCTAGCGACATCGCGCAGGAAACTGCAGGCAGACAGGGATCGCGGGGCCTGGCGCACACGCTGCAGTCCCGGCACGTCGCGATGATCTCGTTTGGCGGCATCATCGGCGCGGGACTGTTCGTCGGGTCGAGCGCGGCGATCAATCTGGCCGGGCCGGCCGTCATCCTCAGCTATGCCGGCTCAGGGCTGCTGATCTTCCTGATCATGCGGATGCTCGGCGAGATGGCCGTGGCGAGGCCCGGGCGTGGCTCGTTTGCCGAATATGCCGCACTCGCCCTCGGAAACTGGGCCGGCTTCCTGACCGGCTGGCTCTACGCCTATTTCTGGATCATCGTCGTCGGCGTCGAGACCATCGCCGGGGCCAAGCTGCTGCAGCCCTGGTTCGCGGCGGCCGGCCTCACCGTACCGGTCTGGGCGCTCGGCCTCGCACTGATCTCGGTCATGACGATGACAAACCTGATGTCAGTCAAGGCCTACGGCGAGTTCGAGTTCTGGTTCGCCCTGCTTAAGGTCTCGGCCATTGCGGCATTCATCCTGCTGGGGTTCGCCTTCCTGCTGTTCCTCGGGCCCGGCGTGACGGCGGGTTGGGCAAACCTGACAAGCGACGGCGGGTTGATGCCCAAGGGGCCCGGCGCGGTGCTGGCCGCCGTGCCGGTGACGATCTTCTCGATGATGGGCAGCGAGGTCGCCACGCTCGCGGCGTCCGAATCGACCGATCCGGCGCGGAACGTCGCCCGCGCCGCGCGCACCGTGGCGCTGCGCATCGTGGTCTTCTACGTGCTCAGCATCGCCATCATCGTGTCGGTGGTGCCGTGGCATACGCTGACACCCGGCTATTCGCCGTTCATCACGGCACTGGCGGCAATGCATATTCCGGGCGCCGCGGCGGCGATGTCGGTCATCGCGATCACCGCCGTGCTGTCCTGCCTCAATTCCGGGCTCTATATCGCCTCGCGCATGCTGTACGAGCTGGCCCGGAATCGCAATGCGCCAGGCTGGTTCGCCCGCATCGCCGGCAATCAGGTGCCCATGCGGGGCATACTGGTGGGAAGCGCCGCCGGCTATCTGGCGGCAATCGCCGCGATCTGGTCGCCAAACTTCGTTTTCCTGTTCCTGATCAATACGTCCGGCGCGATCATCCTCTTCATCTACATGATCGTCGCCTTCGGGCAGATCCGCATGCGGCGGGACCTGGAGCGCCAGGGTGCCGCGCTGCCGCTCAGGATGTGGCTGTTTCCTTATCTTTCCTGGGCCGTGATCGGCGGCATTTTGCTGGTGCTGACATTGATGGCGTTCGAACCCGACCTTCGCGCGCAGCTCATCTGGAGCGGGCTTAGCGCAGCCGTCGTCGGGGCCGCGTATCTGGTCCGCCGCTGAGAAAAACATCCGTTTGCGAACGCCGGTGGGGCAATTCACTTTTCAGCGGTCCCGGCAGTTCTGCGGTCTCAGCAGTATCTGAGCCCCGTATACCCGATCCGCTCCGCCAGCTGCTCGTGGAACAGCTGCAGGCCCTTCTCGTTGCGGCCGATGAGGGCATAGCCGTGGGCGCCCCGGGTCAGGCCGCGGCCGCAGCCTTCCCAGACCGGCTGGTCCTGGGGAACCGCGCGGGCGGCACGAGCCGCCATCTCTTCGGGCGACGGCATGCCCGGCGGTGCTTCCTTGACCGGGCCCAGCCAGCCATAGCGCAGATAAGATTCCGTCACCGATACGCCGGGCGTGAGATCGGCATAGATCAGCCCGTAGAGTTCATTCGCCAGCAGCAGGCCCGGCGCGATGAACCAGATGCAGCCGATATTCTCCGTCGGCCTCCATTCGCTCTCAGGCGCGGCGCGCAGCCGCGCGCAGTCCTCCTTGCCGAAGGTCGCCATGCCCCAACGGATATGCGGGCCGAACCGGTCATAGAAGGCGAGGTCGACATGGCTCGCCTGCGGGTTGAGGCTGAACGTATCGGGATGGACATGCGGCACGTGCAGCCCCTCCAGCAGCCCCTCGGCGACCGATTTCCAGTTGGTGTCGAGCTTCTGCTCGGACAGCGACGCAGAATAATGCATACGGCCGCAGCCGAGCGACGCCAGCTCGGCATCGATCTCCGGCCCCAGATGGGCGGCGACATCGATCCGATGGCCGGGCGTCAGCACCACCCAGAGAAAACCGTGCCGCTCCTCGCACGGCAGCTCGACCAGGCTCAGCTGGGTAAGGTCGAGGCCCTCATAGCGCTGGCGCAGGGGCATGCCGACCAGCCGTCCTTTCGAATCATAGGTCCAGGCGTGATAGGGGAAGGAAAAGCGCCGTGAGTTGCCGCAGCCCCTGGCCGGCTCGGCACCGCGATGACGGCAGTAATTGAGGAAGGCATGGGGAACACCGCCCTCGTCCCGGGTCAGCAGGATCGAGCGACCGACGGCGTTGCGAACGAAAAAGTCGTGCGGCTGGCCGATCTCGGTCGACGCGATCAAGGGCAGCGGCGATGTCTCGAACAGCGCCCTCTCCTTCGCCGCCAGCTCCGGGCTGCTGTAATAGTCGAGCGGCACCCGCATGAAGGCATCCGCCATTTCCGGCACCTGGGTCTCGACCAGGGTCAGGGCGCGCCTCATCAATTCAACCGCAACGTCGTGCTGCACGTTTCCTTCCCCGATATCCTTTCCGGGAAGATGGCACCGTGCGGCTGCGATGAAAACTTTGGGAAGTCACACTGCTATCGATGTCCTCGCAGGAAATCGAGCATGGCGCTGTTGAACCCA
>CAZNNJ010000737.1:0-3237 GCA_964574305.1 uncultured Rhodospirillales bacterium
GCGTGCCGCCCAGCAACTCCAACAACTCGGCATCTGACCCCAAGACGCCAAACGCCAGGCGGTCGGGCCTGGCGCTGGCTTGGAACGGCGTTGAAAGGGTTCCTGCCGTGAGTATACACAACGGCGTCAAGGGGGATGCGCCCCCGGTGCTGGCGTTGGCCCGAGCCTACGCTCAGGCCGGACTGTCAGTCCTTCCTATCCAGCCCTTGTCGGCCTGCCGGAACCCGGTCTCCAGCGCCGCGAGTTCGGTTCCTTCTTCCGCTCTGCTGACTGCCATGTCGGTCCTCTAGTGCTTCAAGAGCACGTCGACGTGCGACGTGTCGATGATCACGCCCGGCCCCATCGTCGACGTCAGCGTGACGCTCTTCAGGTACTTGCCCTTGGCCGCCGCCGGCTTGGCCTTGACGATGCTGTCCATCAGGGCGTGCGCGTTGGCCACCAGCGACGCGGCGGCGAAGGACATCTTGCCGATCGGCGCGTGCACGATGCCCGCCTTGTCGACGCGGAACTCGACCTTGCCGGCCTTGATCTCCATCACGGCCTTGGTCACGTCCGGCGTGACGGTGCCGGTCTTCGGGTTCGGCATGAGTCCGCGCGGACCGAGGACTTTGCCGAGCTTGCCGACCGCGCGCATCATGTCGGGCGTCGCGACGACCGCGTCGAAATCCATATAGCCGCCGAGAATCTTGTCGACGACGTCGTCGCCGCCCACTTCGTCGGCGCCCGCCTCGCGAGCCTCGCGCTGCTTCTCGCCGCCGGCGATCACCAGCACGCGCTTCGACTTGCCGAGTCCGTGCGGCAGCACGACGGTGCCGCGCACCATCTGATCCGAATGCTTCGGATCGACGCCGAGACGCACCGCCATTTCGACCGTCTCGTCGAACTTGGTGAACTTGACTTTCTGCAGGAGCGGCACGGCCTCCTCAATCGTATGAAGCCGATTGGGCACTTGCTGCCGCGCCGCTTGGTACTTCCGACCTCGCGTGCGCATATGACTTGCCTCCGGTGGTTCAAACGGGCCGAAGCCCTCCCACGCTTACCATCTTGCCATCTTGCTATCGGGCCATCTGGCTATCTGGCCATCTGCCATCGGCCATCGGCCATCGACACGAACTAGTCGATGACGTCGAGCCCCATCGATCGCGCCGTGCCGCGCACCGAGCGCATGGCCGACTCGATTGAATCCGTGTTGAGATCGGGCAGCTTGAGCTTCGCGATCTCCTGCACCTGCTTGGCCGTCACCGTGCCGACCTTGGTCTTGTTCGGTTCGGCCGACCCCTTCGCGAGATTGGCCGCGCGCTTGAGCAGGACGGCCGCCGGCGGCGTCTTCGTGATGAACGAGTACGACCGGTCGGTGTAAATCGTCACGACGACCGGAATGATCAGTCCATCCTGATTGGCGGTCTTCGCGTTGAAGTTCTTGCAGAAGTCCATGATATTCAGGCCGTGCGGACCGAGCGCGGTGCCGACCGGCGGCGCGGGCGTGGCTTTGCCCGCGGCAATCTGGAGCTTCACGGATGTCTGAACTTTCTTGGCCATAACTGCTCTACAACTTCTCCACTTGCAGGAAATCCAACTCGACCGGCGTCGCGCGCCCGAAAATCGTGACCATCACCTTCAACGTGCTCCGGTCGCTGTTCACCTCGTCGACGACGCCGTTGAAACTCGCGAACGGCCCTTCGTTGATCCGGACCTGATCGCCGCGGTCGAACGTGTACTTCGGCTTCGGCTTCTCGGCGGCAACCGTCACCTGATGCAGGATCTGGTCGACCTCCTCGCGCGTGAGCGGCGTCGGCTTCGCGCCGGCGCCGACAAACCCGGTCACCTTCGGCGTGTTCTTCACCACGTGCCACGCCTGATCGCTGAGGTTCATCTCGACCAGGATGTACCCCGGGAAGAACCGCCGCTTGCTCTCGACGTCGCGGCCGCCGCGCTTCTCCACGATGCTCTCGGTCGGGATCAGCACCTCGCCGATTTCATCGCCCAGCCCGTACGCCTGCACCCGCTGCTCGAGGGACTCCTTGACCTTGTTCTCGAACCCCGAGTAGGTGTGGATGATGTACCACTGCTTCGTCTTGTCGTCGGTCATGCGACACCGAAGTAATGGAAGATCTTCTTCACCAACCAGGACAGGCCCAGGTCCACGACCCACAGGTATACGCCGAACACCGACGAGGTCAGGATGACCACCATGGTGGTCGCCCACACTTCGCGCCGGCCGGGCCAGGAAACCCGGCCCATCTCATTCCGTACTTCGGACAGGAACCGGCTTGCTCGCGGGATCCAGCCCGTGACGTCGGTCGGCGCTTCCTTCAGGTTCTCAGCCATTGTTCCTTCATCGCTGTGCCTTGGCAGGCCAGGAGGGAATCGAACCCCCAACCCCCGGTTTTGGAGACCGGTGCTCTGCCAATTGAGCTACTGGCCTACTTGCTCTCCTTGTGCGCCGTATGCTTCCGGCAGAAGCGGCAATACTTGCTGAACTCGAGCCGCTCCGTGCTCTTCTTCTTGTTCTTCGTCGTGCTGTAGTTCCGGCGCTTGCAGTCGGTGCACGCCAGGGTGACGATGTCGCGCATGGCTCGAACCCTTCTTCCTCAATTCCTGGCAAAGCGTGACGAGTCGGCGAACCGGCGCGGCTTTCACCGCACCAGCTCGCCTTCCGCCATCAAATCGCCGGACGTTATTCGATGATCTCTGAAATCGTGCCGGCGCCCACCGTGCGGCCGCCTTCACGAATCGCAAACCGCGCGCCCTTCTCGAGGGCCACGGGCACCATCAACTCGCCGGTGATTGCGGTGTTGTCGCCCGGCATCACCATCTCGACGCCTTCCGGCAGATTGAGCGTGCCGGTGACGTCCGTGGTGCGGATGTAGAACTGCGGACGGTAGCCGTTGAAGAACGGCGTGTGGCGGCCACCCTCTTCCTTCGAGAGGATGTACACCTCGGCCTTGAACTTCGTGTGCGGGAAGACCGAGCCGGGCTTGGCCAGCACCTGGCCGCGCTCGACGTCTTCCTTCTCCACGCCGCGCAGCAGGACGCCGATGTTGTCGCCGGCCTCTCCCGCGTCGAGCAGCTTGCGGAACATCTCGACGCCGGTCACGACCTTCTTCTCGGTCGCCTTGAACCCGACGATCTCGACTTCCTCGCCGACCTTGACCTTGCCGCGATCGACGCGGCCGGTCACGACCGTGCCGCGGCCCGAGATCGAGAACACGTCTTCGATCGGCATCAGGAAGGGCT
>CAZNNJ010000738.1:0-3235 GCA_964574305.1 uncultured Rhodospirillales bacterium
GCGGCGGCTTTGCCCTCATGACAGAAGCCATCGGCATGTCCGCCCAGATCGAGACGCCGGTGGTGGTCGTCAGCGTAATGCGAGCCGGCCCTAGCACCGGCGTTCCCACGAAGACGGAACAAGGCGATCTGAATCAGGCGTTCGGCGCCAGCCAAGGTGATTATCCACGCGTGATCATTGCCCCGATCAGCGTGCCGGATTGTTTCCGCGTCCCGGCCCTAGCGTTCAACCTGGCCGATCGTTATCAGTGCCCGGTCATCATTCTAACCGATCTGCTCACGGCCGAAGGGACGGAAACCGTTGATCCCGCCGAAATGAACGTCGATTTCGAAATCGACCGGGGCGAGTTGATCACCGAAGCGAACGGTCACCTCAATGGCGAGCCGTATCTCCGCTATAAGGACACGCCCTCCGGTATTTCCCCGCGAGCGGTTCCCGGCCATGGGTTTGCCGGCCGACCCGCCCGGGGCCTCGGTCCCCGCCGGCATGGCGGCATAGAGGGCATGCGCCCGGGCGGTGTCGATGAGCGTCATCCCGCCCTTGGCAATGCCCTGTGCCGCCAGGAAGGCGTCGTCGGTCTCGGCCAGCACGTCGACGATCGCGTTGCCGACCCCCAGGACGTCCAGTTTGGCGGTGCTCAAAGTTTTGCTCCCAGGGATTCACGCGACACGATTGTGGGGCGGCGCATCCGGCGCTGAAGCCAGAAAACGCCGAAGAGGTCGACGATGCCGACCCACAGGCGGTTGTTGATGCCGTATTTGGAAACGCCGGCGGTGCGCGGCCGGTGATTGACCGGCTCCAGCCCGACGACGAACCCCTCCCGCCGCATCAGCGCCGGCAGGAAGCGGTGGATGTGATCGAAATAGGGCAGGCGCAGGAAGGCCTCGCGGGAGAAGACCTTGAGGCCGCAGCCCGTGTCCGGCGTGTCGTCGCCCAGCATGGCGGAGCGCACCCTGTTGGCGATGCGCGAGGACCAGCGCTTGACCGTGCTGTCGCGCCGCTTCAGGCGCTGGCCGGCGATCATGCCCAGCGTCGGCGCCGAGGCGGGGCTGAGGAAGGCGGCGACGAGGCGCGGCACGTCGGCCGGATCGTTCTGCCCGTCGCCGTCCAGCGTCGCGATCACCCGGCCCCTGGCCCCCACGACACCGGTGCGCAGCGCAGCGCTCTGGCCGCAGCTGGTGGCGTGATAGAGGACGCGCAATTCCGGCGCCGTTCTGGATGCCTCGTCCAGCCGCTCGCGGGTCGCGTCGGTGCTGCCGTCGTCGATATAGAGTATCTCGTAAGCCGGCCCGTCTTTCAGCGCGGCGCGGATTTCCCCGATCAAAGACAGTATATTGTCAGCCTCGTTCTTAACCGGCACGATGACCGTCAGCACGACAGCGTCAGCGTCGCCGGCCCCCTGCTGATTGGACAAGGGCTGATTTGTAGGAATATCGGTCAATCTGGAGCAGTCGCGTGTGTTAGAGTCGGCCAGTCAATCTAAGCGAACGCACTCATAGGCTCCAGACCCCATGACACAAAGCAAAAACGACGACGCCCCGGTTGGCTTCCTGGCCCCCTCCGGCGGGCTGTTCATCGCCTTCGCGGCCATCAGCGGCCTGACCGCGACCGGCATGGCCGCCTTCGAAAGGCACGGGCTGGATGCGGCGACCCAGGCCCATCGGATCGAGCTGATCAGGATCGGCGTGCATATGGATTACGTGCATTCGCTGGCGATGCTGGGCGTGGCGGCGCTGGCCGGGCTCGGGCGGCTGCACAATGGCTGGGCGACGGCGGCGCAGTGGCTGTTCCTGGCCGGCGGCATGCTGTTCGCGGGCACGCTCTATCTGCTGGGATTGGGCTTGCCCCAATCGCTGGGAACCAGCGTGCCGGTCGGCGGGTTGGCCTATATCCTGGGCTGGTTGTCTTTGACCGTCGCGGCGCTGCTCAAGTACCGGCGGTAAGAAGAGAGGATCATGTCTGGCACCGATACCGACGCACCGACCGCCGCGGACACCATCGCCGCCGCCGCTGTCCGCCTGGCGGGCGACCACGGCTGGCGCAACCTGACCTTGGGCGACATCGCGCTGGAGGCGGGTGTCACCCTGTCGGCGCTGGCCCGCTGTTATGGCTCCCGCCAGGAGATACTGGACGGGTTCGAGCGGATGATCGATCGCCGGATGCTGGCGGGCGCGATCGCCGGCGATATCGACGACAAACCGCGCGACCGGCTGTTCGACATCATCATGGAACGGTTCGACGCGCTGCTACCCTATCGCGACGGCGTGCGCCGGATCGGCAAGGAGCTGCCCTTCGATCCGGTCAGCGGCCTGACCCTGGCGACGGCACTTCCGCGGACATTGGGCTGGATGTTCACGGGCGCGCGGATCGCCGTCGACGGACCGGCGATGCCGCTGAAGCTGGCGGTGCTGGCCGGCGTCTATCTCGCCACCTTCCGCGTCTGGATGGATGAGGAAAGCCAGGATCTGAGCAAGACGATGGCGACGCTGGACAAGCAGCTGGACCGGGCGATGTCGCTGATCGGCGGCTCGTTCGGCCGCAGCCGCCCGACTGAGCCGGTGCCGTCGGAAGGCCCGCCCGATGTCGCCGAGCCAGAACCGCCGGCCGCCGCCAAGCCGCCGCGCAAAAGGACGGCAACGCCGAAAAAGAAGCCGGCCGCCCCGGAATGACGCAGACCATCATTGACTTTTGACCGGTGCGAGGGCATATCCTCCGCATCTTTGTTGCACTGCAACATAAACCGGAGGAAGCACCGATGGCTAACCCGACCAATCCGTTCCTTGAGAACGACTTCACCAAGATGTTTTCCGAGTTCAAGATTCCCGGCTTCGACATGCAGGCGCTGGTCGCCACGCAGCGCCGCAATATCGAGGCGGTCAGCCATGCCAACCAGCTCGCCGTCGAGGGTGTCCAGGCGGTGATGCGCCGCCAGAGCGATATCCTGCGCCAGATGGTCGAGGAAAGCACCAGCGCGCTCAAGGACATGATGGCCGCCGGCGCCCCCGAGCAGAAGATCGCCCAGCAGACCGAACTGGTGAAGGCCGCCTTCGAAAAGCCCACGGCGGAAGCCAACCGCTTCTTCCTGCTCAAGCAGCGCTGGGATCCCGGCTTCGAGTTCTTGTGGCACTACCACCACGAGCTGGAGCTGACGCTGATTACGCGCAGCCACGGCCGGCGCTTCGTGGGTGACCACATCGAAGACTACCGCGATGGCGACCTGGTCTTGCTGGGGCCG
>CAZNNJ010000739.1:0-3235 GCA_964574305.1 uncultured Rhodospirillales bacterium
AATTGCTATCTATTGGCAGCCGGCCGAACACAAATTCCAGAGACCTTGAGGTTAATGCGGACACTCGAGGCACGGAGGACGCCGCCACCGGTCGGTCAGCAAAATCATCGGATTTTCTCGCGGGATTACCGCTGGATCGAATGCCAGATCCGATATTCCTGGCTGCTGGCTGCCGCCTTGGAGGGAGCGGACCACATATTCTCGGACGACAGTCCTCTCAACCGCGTCCATAAGCTGGAAGCAGCTCTTTTTATGATGGGCGCCGATCTTCAGGGGCATTCTTTTCCGTAACCTACCGGAATATCCGTCGATAATCACCGAACGGACCTCGTTACGTTGACAACCATGCGCCAATGGCGCACGATTGAGCGTGAAATTCCGACGCCATACGATCGCGGAAACCGCCCAATATCTTCGGGACGCGGCGGATGTCGGCCTTTCGGATACCGAACGGAGGACGATCGTCGATCTGGTAGCCGAGAATCCGCTTCAAGGTGACGAAATCCGCGGTTCGGGTGGCGTCCGGAAAGTGCGGGTGGCGGGGCGCGGCAAAGGCAAAAGCGGCGGCTACCGAGTGATAACGGCCTATTTCGGCCCGGACGCGCCGACCTATCTTTTGGCCATATTGAGCAAAGGCGACCGGGCCAATTTCTCGCCGCCGAAATCGCCGGTTTCAAGGCACTGATCAGCGCCATCGACCGGTATTGGAAAGTGAGGGCACGTCGATGAAGGACAGCGCGAAACGGATCATGCAGGGGCTTGAGGAAGCCCTCGCTCACGCGCAGGGGAAAGACGTGCCCGGTCTCGTCGTGCATGTGCCCGCCGCCATCGATGTCTCAGCGGTCCGCCATCGTACCGGATTGTCCCAAGCGGCGTTCTCCAGAAGGATCGGGGTATCCGCCGCAACGCTGCGCAATTGGGAGCAGGGCCGTCGGATGCCGGAGGGGCCAGCGCGCGTCCTTCTCGCGATGCTGGAGCGCAATCCGCGCATCGTCGAAGAAACACTAGGCTAGCGAGCGATCACCGGTACCCCAGCCGCGTCTCGATCGCGTCCCACAGCGTCACCTCCAAAGCCGCGCCGTTCAGACGGTTGATCTCCTGGATGCCGGTGGGTGAGGTGACGTTGATCTCGGTCATGTAGTCGCCGATCACGTCGATGCCGACGAAGACCAGGCCCTGTTCGCGGAGCGTCGGGCCGATGGCGGCGCAGATATCCTGCTCGCGCTTGGTTAGTTCCGTGGCCTTGGCCGAACCCCCGGCGTGGAAGTTGGCGCGGGCCTCGCCCTGCTGCGGCACGCGCGAGACTGCGCCTACCGCCTCGCCCTCGATCAGGATGATGCGCTTGTCGCCCTGGCGGATTTCCGGGAGGTAGCGCTGGACGATCACCGGTTCGCGATAGAGCAGGGTAAAGGTCTCCAGCAGCGCCCCCAGATTCTCGTCCTGCGGCGTGATGTGGAAGACGCCGGCGCCGCCATTGCCGAATAGCGGCTTGACGATGATGTCCTTGTGCCGGGCGCGGAAGTCGAGGATCGCCTCCTTGTCGCTGGTGATGAGCGTCGGTGGCATCAGGTCGGGGAAATGGGTGACGAACAGCTTCTCCGGTGCATTGCGGACCGAGGCCGGATCGTTCAGCACCAAGGTGCCGGGCTGGATATGCTCCAGCATGTGGGTGGCGGTAATATAGGCCATGTCGAAGGGCGGGTCCTGGCGCATCATCACTAGGTCGAGCTTGGCGAGGTCCAGCCGCTCCGGCGCGCCGGCGGTGAAATGATTGCCGCGCTCCCGCACCACGCTGAACGGCCGCGCCATGGCGCTGAGCCTGTTGCCTTCCAGCGCCAGTTGCCGGGGCAGGTAATGGAACAGCCGATGCCCCCGCTTCAGCGCCTCCAGCGCCATCATGAAGCTGGAATCGGTGTCGATGTTGATCGTTTCCAGCGGGTCCATCTGGAACGCGATATTGAGGCCCATGGGTTTTCTCTTATGGGTGCGGGATAATCAGTTGATCCGCGTCGCGATGGTGCGGCGGAGCGCCATCGCCTCGCTGCGGTGGGTGTCGTCGGACAGCAGCAGCAGGCGGTCGAGGGCGTTCAGCGCCGAGCGCATCTCGCCCAGCTCGGCGCGCAGTTCCGCCGCTTCGCGCCACAGGTCGGGGATTTCGGGGGCGATGGCCAGCATGCCGTCGACCACGGCGGCGCCGCGCTGGTTGTCGCCGGTGTCGAGCACCCGTTTCTTGATGTTGTTCTGGAGCCGGAGCAGCACGCCCCGGTTGGTCATCGAGGCGTAGTATTCGGGCTGAAGCTCGGCATCGGCGCCCAAAGCGGTCTTCAGCATCAGCTGCAACCGGGGAAGGTCGACCTGCATGCCGCCCTCGAACGGGTCGAGGATGATGCGTTCCTCGTCATCCTCGACCGAGATCAGGAAATGGCCGGGGAAATTGATGCCGGAGGCGCGCCAGCCCTGGGCGCGGGCGGCGTGGATATAAAGGATGCCGAGCGCCACCGGCAGGCCTTTGCGCCGGTCGATCACCCGGATCAGGTTGGCGTTCTGCAAATCCTCGTAGGTGCGCCGGTCGCCCGAATAGCCGTGTTGTTCGGCCAGCACCTGAGTCAGTGCGACGACCCGTCCGTCGAGCGTTTCGCGCTCCTGCACCGATATGTCGGCCAGGTTCGAGGCCAGTGCCGCCAGGTGCCGGCGATAGGGGGCAAGATCGATCTCGGGATAGTCGAGCGCCGCCAGCAGCAGAGCCGCCTCGGCGAGGTCGATCGTCTCGTCCGGCTGCCGGCCGACCGCCTCGAGCGCATTCAGTATCTCAGCCCGACGCATCGTCATGAATGCTCCACAGATGCCGTCCGCGTTTCCAGCCGATAGGTCAGCGACCTGGCGTGCTGTCGCCAGCGATCTGACGTGATTCTAATTGTCTCGCCACGCATCGACAATATGGCGAGGCCAGGCCCAGGGTGTAATCACCATCACATCGAAACGCAGCGCCCGTTCGGCAAGGGCGGGATTGCGCCGGATATAGAGCTCGGCCGCCCGGCGGATACGCAGCCTCGCCTGCGGCGTCACCGCCTCCAGCCCCGCGGCCAGCTCGTTTCGCCGCTTGACCTCGACGAAGGCGACGATGTCGCCGCGCCGGGCGATCAGATCGATCTCCCCTAGCCTTGTGCGATAGCGCCGGGCGAGAATGCGATAGCCGGCGAGCAGCAGCCGGAGCGCCGCCAGCCGCTCTCCGGCA
>CAZNNJ010000740.1:0-3235 GCA_964574305.1 uncultured Rhodospirillales bacterium
CCGCGATCTTCTGCAGATCGCCTTCAGCACCGGCTCCTCCACCGCGTCGCCCAGCGCCGTGTAGAACGAGCTGGTGCCGGTCTCGACCATGCAGCGGGCGATCAGCTCGCCGGCGCGCGAGCCGCGGATCGAGGCGTCGGCCTCGGTGTCGATGCGGTATTGCCGGCGGAAGCGGGCGACCGCGCGGTCGAAATCGAATTCGGGGTCGGCGAGCGCGGCCCAGCGGCCCAGCGCCTCGCCATGCTGGATCTCTTCCTCGACCCAGGTCTCGGAGGCGCCGCGGAATTCGGCATCGTCATGGAAGACGTTGCGCAGATAATCGCCATAGTCGCGGGCATTGTATTCGACGAGGGCGGCCGCCTTCGCGACTTTCACGATGTCGGAATCGACCTTGGACGCATCGAAGCGCTCCCAGGGAATATCCTGCAATGTCCAGCGTTTGGCCGTGGTCATAGCGCCATCTTTCCTCGCCGCCGGCGAATCTTATCTCGCCCCGCGGCGTGTGAAAAGAGATTGCTGCAAGTCCACTCTTCGGCGCTTTGCATGGATGGATGTTTCACCGATCGCCCGCGCGCGCCAACGCGCACGCATCGGTTTTCCCGCATGACTAACGGAAAAACCCCGCCCATCCTGCGGACGGGGCCTGGTCCTTTAGTGGTGGGTCTTGCCGGTGGCCATCAGCCGGGCCTCGGCGATGTCGTAGGCGCGCCTGGCGGCGTCGGTCTCGCCGGCGGCGAGCGCGTCGCGGGCCTGCTCGAACGCGGCCTGGGCCTCGGCGGCGTTGATCTCGTCGACCGGCACCGCCTCGTCGGCCAGCACGGTGCAGCGGCTGTCGGTCACCTCGGCGAAACCGCCGACGACGAACAGGCGGCTGACCACGGTCTCGCCCTGCCAGACCTCGATCACGCCGGGGCGCAAGGTCGAGATCTGCAGCGAGTGCCCGGCCAGGACACCGAAGTCACCCTCGGAGCCCGGGATGACGGCCATGTCGACCGGCTCGGACAGCAGAAGGCGCTCGGGCGAGACCAACTCGAACTCGAACTTGCGATCGACGGCTACCATTCAGATTTCTCCCTGCGACGAGGCGGCTTAGGCCGCCGCCTGCATGCGCTTGCCGTTCTCGATCGCGCCCTCGATCGAGCCGACCATCAGGAAGGCCTGCTCCGGCAGGTAGTCGTACTCGCCGGCAACGATGCCCTTGAAGGAGCGGATCGTGTCCTCGAGCTGGACGAACTGGCCCGGAATGTTGGTGAAGATTTCGGCCACATGGAACGGCTGGCTCATGAAGCGCTGGATCTTGCGGGCGCGCGCGACCGTCAGCTTGTCTTCTTCCGAGAGCTCGTCCATGCCCAGGATGGCGATGATGTCCTGCAGCGACTTGTAGGTCTGCAGGATGCGCTGCACGTCGCGGGCGACCTGGTAGTGCTCCTCGCCGACGACGCGCGGGTCGAGAATGCGGCTGGTCGAATCCAGCGGGTCGACCGCCGGATAGATGCCGAGTTCGGAGATCGCGCGGTTCAGCGTCGTGGTCGCGTCCAGGTGGGCGAAGGAGGTCGCCGGCGCCGGGTCGGTCAAGTCGTCGGCCGGAACGTAGATGGCCTGCACCGAGGTGATCGAGCCGTTCTTGGTCGAGGTGATGCGCTCCTGCAGCGCGCCCATGTCGGTGGCCAGGGTCGGCTGATAACCGACCGCCGACGGGATGCGGCCCAGCAGCGCCGACACTTCCGAGCCCGCCTGGGTGAAGCGGAAGATGTTGTCGACGAAGAACAGCACGTCCTGGTTCTCGACGTCGCGGAAATACTCGGCCAGCGTCAGGCCGGTCAGCGCGACGCGGGCGCGGGCGCCCGGCGGCTCGTTCATCTGGCCGAACACCAAGGCGGCCTTGGAGCCCGGCTCGTCGATCTTGATGACGCCGGATTCGATGAATTCGTGATAGAGGTCGTTGCCCTCGCGGGTGCGCTCGCCGACGCCGGCAAACACCGACACGCCGCCATGGCCCTTGGCGACGTTGTTGATCAGCTCCTGAATCAGCACGGTCTTGCCGACGCCGGCGCCGCCGAACAGGCCGACCTTGCCGCCGCGGGCATAGGGGGCGAGCAGGTCGATGACCTTGATGCCGGTGACGAGGACCGAGGTCTCGGTCGCCTGCTCGACGAACTCAGGCGCCGGGCGGTGGATCGGGGAATATTTGGTGGCCTCGACCGGGCCGCGCTCGTCCACCGGCTCGCCGATGACGTTGATGATGCGGCCCAGCGTGCCCGGGCCGACCGGGACCGAGATCGGCGCGCCGGTGTCGGTCACCTCGGCGCCGCGGACCAGGCCGTCGGTCGTGTCCATGGCGATGGTGCGGACGGTGTTCTCGCCCAGCTGCTGCGCCACTTCCAGCACCACCTTGTTGCCGCCGACCGACACGGTCAGCGCATTCAGGATCGCCGGCAGGTCGCCGTCGAACTGCACGTCGACGACCGCGCCCAGAACCTGCGTCACACGCCCGATTACGTTATTGGCCATAATGTCTCTCTCTTCCTTGCAGTCTGGGTCGGTCTAGAGCGCTTCCGCGCCCGACACGATTTCGATCAGTTCCTTGGTGATAGCGGCCTGGCGCGCGCGGTTGTAGCGCAGCGTCAGCTTCTTGGTCAGGTCCTCGGCATTGCGCGAGGCATTGTCCATCGCGGTCATCCGCGCGGCCTGCTCGCCCGCGGCGCTGTCCAGCAGCGCGCCGAAAATCTGGATGGCGAAGTTGCGCGGCAGCAGCTCGGCCAGAATTTCGTCTTCCGACGGCTCGAACTCATAGACCGGCCGCACCTCGTGGCTGTCGGCCTTCACGGTGCCTTCGGGCAGGGCGAAGGGGATCAGCTGGGTGATCGTCGGCACCTGGGAGATGACCGACTTGAAGCGGTTATAGACGATGGTGCAGATGTCGAACTCGCCGGCGTCGTACATCTCGACGATGGCGCGCGACACGGTCTCCGCCTCGGCGAAGGTCACGCGCTTGGAACCGATGCCCTCGAAGGTCTTGCCCAGCCGGCTGCCATTGTCGCGGCGGAGCAGGTCCTTGGCCTTGCGGCCGACGGTCAGCAGCTTGACCTCCTTGCCCTCGGCCAGCAGGTCGCGGATCAGGCCGCGCGCGGCACGCACCGAATTGGAGTTGAAGCCCCCGGCGAGGCCGCGGTCCGAGGTCACGACGACGACCAGGTGGACATGGTCCTTGCCGGTGCCGGCGAGCAGCTTGGGG
>CAZNNJ010000741.1:0-3233 GCA_964574305.1 uncultured Rhodospirillales bacterium
ACCAGCGCGCCGCCGGAATTGCCCGGATTGATCGAGGCGTCGGTCTGGATGAAATCCTCGTATCCTTCGATGCCGAGCCCCGAGCGGCCGAGCGCGCTGACGATGCCCGAGGTCACGGTCTGGCCCAGCCCGAACGGGTTGCCGATCGCCAGCGCATAGTCGCCGACCCGGACCCGGTCGCTGTCGGCGAACTCAACCGCCGTCAGGTTGTCGGCGTCGATCTTCAGCACGGCGATGTCGGTCTCCGGGTCGCGGCCGACCAGCTTGGCCTTGAAATGCCGCTTGTCCTTCAGCGTCACCTCGATCGTCTGGTCCTCGCCCACCGCCACGACATGGTTGTTGGTCAGGATATAGCCCTTGCCGGCATCGACGATGACGCCCGAGCCGGCGGCCTGGACCTGGCGGCGCAGCGGCTGGTTGGGCAGGCGGAAGAACTGGCGGAAGAACGGGTCCGACATCAGCGGATTCTGGACCTCGACGCTGCCGGAAACGGCGATATTGACGACGCCCTGGACCACCTTGTCGACCACCGGCGCCAGCGTCGGCACATCGTTCAGGATCGGGATTCCGGCTTCGGCGGGGGCCGCGGCGAGCCCCAGCGCGAGGATGCAGGATGCCAGGCTAAAGGCTGCTAAACGCGAGCGCCGGTGGAGGCGTCGGCTGCTCATCATCGTCCTGTCTCCAGGTGGCGCCGCGGGAACAACCGCCGTCAGGCCACGGTTTGAATACATGAATGGTCAATTAGGGAAGGTTTTAAAATGACCACCACGGTAAATTCAATGCGGGCCCTGGCCGTGGGGCTGGCCCTCACCGTTTCGGTGAGCGCGCTGGCCGGCTGCGGCAGCGATGCGCCGACGACCACGACGACCAAAACGGTCACCACGGACACCACCACGCCGGTTATGCCGCAGTCGACGACGACCACGACCGAGCGCACCACGACAACCAATCCGTAAGCCTGTTGTCGCGTTCGTATCGACCGCCGGGCTGGGGTCACCCCAGCCCGGCGGTTTCGTTTTAGGGCCAGAAATCCTCTGCGGCGATCGAGAAGGCAGTGTTGGGCATGTTGCTGGCGATTGCCGTGGTGATGCCGACAAGATTGCCGCGCTCGTCGAACAGACCGCCGCCCGATGAGCCGAACCAGATCGGAGCGGTATTCTGCACGATCCTGACCCCCTCCCATTGGCGCAGGCCCGAAATCAGGCCCTGGTTGAAGCTGCGCTCCAGCCCGTTGGGCGTGCCGACGCTGTAGACCGTCTCGCCGACCTTGAGGTCGT
Organism: uncultured Rhodospirillales bacterium; assembly: GCA_964574305.1. Lineage (GTDB taxonomy): Bacteria > Pseudomonadota > Alphaproteobacteria > BOG-932 > Roseiterribacteraceae > BOG-932. The sequence continues at coordinate 1,278 of CAZNNJ010000741.1, forward strand.
CGACGCGGCGGACGCCCTGCACCGGGTGCAGCACCAATCCGTCGACCTGCAGGAAGCAGCGGTCGCCGGCCGGGTCGCCATAGATCAGGTTTGCCCTGCCGCCGACGCCATCCTGCGAGACGGCGATCTGCGGCCGGCCGGCGACCACGTGGCAGTTGGTCAGCAATATATGGTCGGTGATCGCGACGGCGCTGCCCTGCGCATGTTCGGTGCGGGCCGCGAGCTCGATCGCGTGCTCGCTCGCCGTCACGACATAGACCGAATCCTTCACCTTATCGTTCAGCGCCACGGCCGACAGGACCGGGGTATTGCGCGCCGGCGGCATGGCAGGCCGTTCCTGTCGCCATTTCTGCAGGCTGAAGAAGGGCAGGCCTGTGGTGGGCTGCGGCCTGAACAGGTTCTGCGTGCCCGGCGGGTTGCCCGCCAGGTCCACCGACATCGAACGGCCGCCCGGCTCGTCGCGCACCGGCAGGCCGGCGGCGGCAAGCCGGCTGCGTTGGCAGGCATAGCGTTCGCCCGGCACTTTCTTGTCGCCGCAGGCCTGGGCGATCTCCGCCTTCTGCTGGGACGAGGCGACGGACAGGTCGGGCTTGCGGCCCAGCCGCTGGATCGTCGCCATCTGGTTGGTGACGCACAGATTGCGGGTCAGCGACGTGGTCTCGCCGGCGCAATAGGACTGGACGGCCGCGCGTTCCCCCGGCGAGGCCGACGACATGTCGCCGGGCATCGCCTGCGTGGCCCCGCCGAAGCCGGCGGCGGCAATCAGAAGCGCCGCCGCGAAACCGGGGGGCTTAGCCGGAATTCTGAATCCAGCCATTCAGCGTATCGACGATCGCCTGCGGGGTCATGGCGCGGGCATTGCTGAGCGCGGTCGGGTTGCCGGCATTCAGCATCTTCCCCGACGCGTCCAGCACCACCATCGTCGGCACCGCATGGATCTTCTGGCCATAGGTCTCGGCGATGTCGAGATTCTTGGTCATGCGGCCGACATCGATCGGCACGACAATGAAGTTCCGGGCGACCCAGGGCTGGACTTCCTTCATCTGCAGCACGCCGGACGTGACCCGGCAGTCGGGGCACCAGTTGCCGCCGAAATCGAGCAGCACGTATTTGTGGGTCGCCTGGGCGCGGGAGAGCGCCAGCGCCACGTCGGCATGGGCGTCGGCGCTTTCGCTGAAGGGCGCCTGGGGAACCTCGGTCAGCGGCTCATGGACCTGCGGCGCCGTGTCGGCGGCATGGGCGCTTGCCGTGCCCGCAATAAAGAGCGCCGCGGCCAGGAGGGCGATACGGTTCATCTGGATCAGCTCCGGTCTTTCCAACCGGCGGAAATTACACCGCCTGTTCGTCGGGCGCTAGCTCAGGAGCCGCTCGATCTCGTGCCGGAGGTCGCTGGGGCGATAGGGCTTGGCCAGGATGTTGCCGTGCAGGATGCCGGCCTCGGCCTTCATCCGCGGCACGATGTGCCCGCCGGTCGTGTAGAGAATCTTCAGCTTCGGCCGGTGCTGCTTGACCATGTCGGCCAGCATGATGCCGTCAACGCCAGGCATGGCGACGTCGGTAAAGACCAGAACGATCGACGGCGTTTCCTCGAGGGTCTTCATCGCCTCCATCGCATCCGCGGCGGCGACAACCGAATAGCCGAATGAATGGATCAGATCGACGACGAACTCCCGCGTCAACTCGTCGTCCTCCACCACCAGGATCTGTGGCGGCTGCGCGTCAGAACTCATGCGAAGCCAAGGCTGACGTGGGACTCGTTAACATCATTGTCGACATATTCGCGCCAGTTGTGAGCGCCGCCTCGGGCAAAGCTGTGACATCGGCAACAAAGTCGTTCAAATATCTCAGCTTTCAGCCAACGGGCGGCGCCTTGTAACGGGATGTGCTCGGGTCGTGGAACAGGCCTAGCGCTACCTGATCCGCAGGCCGATTGCAAAGCTTTTTCGTTAAATTAAA
>CAZNNJ010000742.1:0-3228 GCA_964574305.1 uncultured Rhodospirillales bacterium
TCAACCAGCTCCTCCGGCGCCGCAGCACAATGGAACGGCGTACTATTTCAAGGTCACAGCACAGCAGGATGGAACGTTTTCGATAACGAACACACGCAACGGCTTCAGTAAGACTTATAAGCCAGCGGCCAAAGCGCATTGATTTCCGCTTCCGCTTTATACAAGCGGCTGCACTCTGAAAGTTATGACGTATTATCGGAACCTATTCGAGTGCGGGGTCTTCACGACCATCACGAGGTAGTACAGCCGGTGCCTGCTCGCGCCGCCGAGCCATGTTACGCGCCAATCGCCGAATCGCGAACCGATCGTCACGGGAGTGCGCAGTCGCAGAAACATGGTTTGCAGTCGCATCACGAGCTAAAAGGCACTGGCGGCAAGACCGCCGGGCGTTCCTGGATCGAACCCACCTGAGATAGAATCAATCTGAACAAGAGAGGAGATCCCCAGTGCTCATTCGAATAGCGTTGCCGTGCCTCACTCTAGTTCCCGTATTCGCGCAATGGCAGGCGTACCCTACTCCGGGGATTCCGCGAACCGCGGATGGCAAGCCGAACCTTACCGCGCCCGCCCCGAAAGCAGCGGACGGCAAGCCGGATCTCTCCGGCATCTGGATGCGGCGCGGCAACTACCTCTATGACCTGCCCAAGGACGGTGTTCAGGTTCCCTTCCAGCCCTGGGCGGAAGCGCTCTACAAACAGCGTAAGGACAATCTTAGTAAGGGCACGCCCGGCGAACGCTGCCTGCCACGGGGCGTGCCGGCCGAGATGATGACGCCGAACCCGTTCAAGGTGGTGCAGGTTCCCGGACTGGTTATGCTCGTCTTCGAACAGTTCAGCTACTTCCGCCAAATTCTGATGGACGGCCGTCCGCATCCCGATAATCCAGAGCCCACCTGGTTCGGCTACTCGATCGGAAAGTGGGAGGGCGACACGCTGGTCGCCGATACGACCGGTTACAACGACAAGACCTGGATCGATTACGACGGGCACCCCCATACCGAAGCGCTGCACACGATCGAGCGGTTTAAGCGGACCGATTTCGGTCACATGCAATTTCAAATCACCATCGACGACCCGAAAGCTTACACGAAGCCGTGGACCGTGACGGTGCCGTTAGATTTACTTCCGGACACCGAGTTAATGGAAAGCATCTGCGAGAACGAAAGAGACGCTCAGCACATGGTGGGCAAATAGCAAAGGTCTTTCGCGCAGGGTTCAGAATACCACGAGGTACGCGCAATGGAAATCGCGTTTGCTGGCGCGCGGCCGTGGCAGGCAGTTTCATAAGTCAGCGCGCGCAGGGCGATTTCTGAGGAGGGTTGTTCATGGCTTTCTCGCTCACCGTTAACGGATTTCAGTACGTCGTCGATGTTGAACCGGACACACCGCTTCTGTGGGCTATTCGCGACGCGATCGATCTCACGGGTACGAAGTACGGTTGTGGGATCGGCCAATGCGGGGCGTGCACGGTGCACGTGAACGGCCGAGCCGTTCGTTCGTGCTCCATCCCGGTGAAAGCCGCCGCCGGCGCCACGATCACCACCATTGAAGGCCTGTCCGTCGATGGTACTCACCCGGTGCAGCTTGCATGGAAGGAGCTTGACGTACCGCAATGCGGTTACTGCCAGTCCGGGATGATCATGGCCACCGTGGCGCTTCTCCAACGCACCCCGGCTCCCACCGACGCGGACATCGATGCGGGTATCACGAACGCGTGCCGCTGCGGCACTTATCATCGCGTCCGTCAAGCGATTCATCGGGCTGCGGCGCTGATGTCGGGCCCCCCGGAGGAGAAACGATGACACCGAAACAGACCTTATACGAGGCGATGACGGCCCTTGTCGAGGATCGTCGTCAGTTCTTCATCACGACGGCCGCAGTCGGCGGCGCGCTGGTGGCTGGTTTCGGTTGGCCGCGCCGGGCCGACGCAGTCGAAGTCACCACGCCTGCCGCACCCTGGTACCGAGAGCCATCCGTTCCCGAGATCAATGCGTGGATCGTCATCGCGCCCGACGATACCGTGACGATTCGTATCGGCCAGACGGAGCTCGGTCAAGGCGTATGGACCGCCTGCGCAATGATGATCGCAGAAGAGCTTCAGTGCGAATGGAGCAAGGTGCGCGCGGAGTATGCGTCCGCAAATCGCGACGCGAGGGAAAAGGCTCCGGAATGGACGCTCAAAAACCCGGCGGGGCCTAAGCCGGCTCCGACCGATCCGCGCGGTGGCGGCGGAGCCGGCGACCTGCCGGCGGCCAACGAGAGGGTTAGCTGGTTAGGCGTATATCGCCGGATGGCGACCCATCGGAGCGGATCGGTCAAGTTCAACCTGTACTACTACCAGATGGCCGGCGCCGAAGCGCGCGAACGCCTGCTGCTGGCCGCCGCCGGGCGATGGGGCGTCCCCACATCTGAGCTCACTGCGAAGGACAGCGTCATCACGCACACAGCAACGGGAAGAACCGTCCGCTATGGGGAGGTAGCGGCGCGCGCAGCGCAGCTTCAGCATCCGCATCCGGAGATGATCAAGATCAAAAGCGCTCACGAGTTCTCGCTGATGGGAACGGAGCGCAAGAACCTCGACGTGCCGTCGAAGGTCACAGGACAGGCTGTCTACGCCATCGACGTGAAGGTCCCAGGTACGCTGTATGCGTGTGCCAAGGCGTGTCCCGTCTGGGGCGGGGACGTCAAAAGCTATGACTTCGACGCGATCAAGGGCAGACGGGGCGTTCATTCGGTTGTGGAGTTTCCCAAGCCCGACCCTGGATTGATTCGCAACCGTCAGTTCAGCGGCGGGGTCGCGGTGATTGCCGATTCGTGGTGGCACGCCAAGACCGCACTCGACGCCTTGCCCATCGAGTGGGTGTACCCGCCCTACACGCACCTCAACACTGAAAACATGCGGCGAGCGCTAATCGACGCGATCAAAGAACCGGGGCGCGTGCTTGACAAGCGGGGTAATGTCGCGGGCGCGATGGGCCAGGCCGCCAAGGTCCCCGAGGCGGAGTACGGGTGGCCATACACGGGACGGGCGAATGGTTTGGCGGAAAGGAAACTGGCGTTGCCGCCGCTAAACAACATAACCTGGGAACGGCTGTTGCGCGAGGACTCGGTCACCTATCCCTGCGATGCGGAGGACAAGCCGGGCAACGAGATCGTCTTTGGCGAAGGGTTCCCGACGGCCTCGGGCCGCGCCAAGCTGGTGCCGGCAGCCATCATCCCACCCGCCGAA
>CAZNNJ010000743.1:0-3219 GCA_964574305.1 uncultured Rhodospirillales bacterium
GGCGGAGGACTTCGCCGAAGCCGCCTGGCGGCTGACCCAGACGCCGAACCTCTATGAGACTTGCCGCGCCGGCGCCGGGCAACAGGCCGAGGCGCATGCACCGGAGCGTTTCGCGGCGGCGCTGGGCTATGCGGTTCTGGAGACCATCGCAATGGCGCCCAGACGCTGAAGAGCCCTATCGCGCTGCACAACCGCAGGTTATCGTCGGAACATTCGCCTGGATCGGCCAGCGCGACGGGAGGACCCCTTCATGAAATTCCGCCTTCTCGCCGTCGCCGCCCTGCTCGCCCTTTCCGCCCCGGCGCTGGGCGATCCGATCGAAGCGCGGGAGAAGCTCCTCACCCTGCCCCATGCAGATGCCGCCCGCCTGATCGGATCGTGGCAGGTGAAGGAGATGGAGCCGATCAAGATGATCTATGAGTTCCAGGCCGGAACTTTCGCCATGCACGGCAAGAACGACCAGGGCGGCTCGACCTTCGAAATGGTACTCGACGCCGACTACCGCACGGCGGGCAAGGATGCGATCTGGGTGATCGGCACCCACCCCCGCCCTGTCCCCGAAGGCACGGACGCTGACAACCCCTCGATCATCGGCATCGAGTTCATCGCACCCGATCAGCTGACGATGAGCGTCAGCGCCGGCGAACGGTTCACATTGGTGAAGGTGCCGTAACCCGGATCACGCCTCTGCCGGAACCCCCTCCATGGCCTCGCGCTCCTCCTGGAGCAGGCGCAGCTTGGAGTGGTCGGTTGCCAGCATCAGGTAGAAGGCCGGCACGACGAACAGGGTGAACAGCGTGCCGATCGACAGGCCGCTCGCGATCACCAGCCCCAGATTGAAGCGCGACACCGCGCCGGCGCCGGTCGAAACCACCAGCGGCACGACGCCGAACACCATCGCCGCCGTGGTCATCAGGATCGGCCGCAGACGGATGCCGGCCGCCATCTGCACCGCCTCCAGCTTCGTCTTGCCGGCCATCTGCTGGGCGTTGGCGAACTCGACGATCAGGATGCCGTGCTTGCTGATCAGCCCCATCAGCGTCACCAGCCCGACCTCGGTATAGATATTCAGCGTTGCCCCGCCGACGCCGAGCGCGATGAAGATCAGCGCCCCAGCCAGCGACATCGGCACCGAGATCAGGATGATCAGCGGGTCGCGGAAGCTCTCGAACAGAGCCGCCAGCGCCAGGAAGATGACGATCAGCGCGAAGCCGAATGTGGCGAGGAACGAGCTGGATTCCTGGATATACTGGCGCGACTGGCTGCCGTAATCGACCGTATAGCCCTGCGGCAGGGTCCGCTTCGCCAGGTCCTGCAGATATTTGATCGCGTCCCCCATCGACACGCCCGGCATCGGCACACCGCTGATCGACGCCTGGTTCAGCTGCTGGAAATGGTTGAGCGATTCCGGAATCGTCTTGGTCGTGATCGAAGCCACGGTCGAAAGCGGCACCGGCTGCCCGCTGGCGGTCGGGATATAGTAATTCAGCAACTGGTCGGTCGTGAGCCGCGAGCTCTGCTGGACCTGCGGGATGACCTTGTAGGACCGCCCGTCCAAGCTGAAGTAATTGAGATAGCCGCCGCCAAGCATCGAGCCCATGGCGGCGCCGATATCGCTCATCTGCAGGCCCAGCGCCGCAGCCTTGTCGCGGTCGATCTTCACCGTCGATTGCGGCTGGTCGATCTTCAGGTCGTTATCCATGAAGATGAATTTTCCGCTGGCATAAGCTTCCTGGAAGAACTTGGTCGCCACCTCGTTCAGCTTGTCGAAAGGCTGGGCCGTGCCGATCACGAACTGCACCGGCAAGGCGCCGTTGCTGCCGGGCAGCGGCGGCGGCAGGAACGAAACCACCTTGAAGCCGGTGACGGCGCTCATGTCCTGCTGCACCAGCGGCTTCAGCTGAAGCGTCGTCCGCGGCCGCACGTCCCAAGGCTTCATCACCATGCCGGTGATGAACGGCCCCGGCGAGACGATCTGGAAGACGATGTAATCCTCGGGATAGGACGACAGCGTGTCGTACATCTGCCGCGCATAGATCTGCTTCTGCTCCAGCGTCGCGTTCGGCGCCGGGGTCGCCAGATTACCGATCACGCCCTGGTCCTCGTCGGGCGCCAGTTCATTCTTCGACATCAGGAACAGGCCGGCCAGGCTCGCGACGATCAGAACCGAGAAGACCGCGAAGACCGGCAGGGTGTGGAGCGCGCTGCTGAGCAGCCGCTCGTAGAGCTGGCGCAGGCGCTCGAACCGCTCGTCGATATAATCGACCAACCGATCCTGCCATCCCAAATTCTCGGCGTCGCGCGGCTTCAGCAGGCGCGAGCACATCATCGGCGACAGGGTCAGCGCGACGATCGCCGACGCGGTGACGGCGCCAACCAGCGTGAAGGCGAATTCGGTGAAGAGCGCGCCGGTCAGCCCGCCCTGAAAGCCGATCGGGACATAGACGGCGGCCAGCACCACGGTCATGGCGATGATCGGCCCGCCCAGCTCCCGCGCGGCCAGGATGGCCGCCGGGATCGGCTTCATGCCCTCGTCGATATGACGGTTGACGTTCTCGACCACGATGATCGCATCGTCGACCACAAGGCCGATCGCCAGCACCAGGGCGAGCAGGGTCAGCAGGTTGATCGAGAAGCCGAAGATCAGCAGCATGATGAGCGTGCCGACCAGCGACAGCGGGATGGTGACGGCCGGGATCAGGATCGATCGTAGCGAGCCCAGGAAGGCGAACACCACGACCGTGACGATCAGCGCCGCCTCGATCAGCGTCCGCTCGACCTCCCGGATCGCGCTGTTGACGAAATCCGACGCGTCGTAGCCCAGCGTGCTGTTCAGCCCAGCCGGAAATTCCGGCTTGATCGATTCATAGACGTCGCGGCAGCCCTTCAAGACCTGCAGGATGTTGGCCGACGGCGCCACCTGGATGCCGATGAACACGGCGGAATGGCCGTAGAGATTGTTGCCGACCTCGTAATCGTCGTTGCCAAGCTCGACCCGGGCGACATCCTTGAGCCGTACCAGCGCGCCGCCCGACTGCTTCAGCACCAGGTTCTGGAATTCCTCCAGCGTATGCAGGTTGGTGGCTGCGTTGAGATTGACCTGGACCATCTGGCCCTTGGTGTTGCCCAGGCCGGCGATATAGTCGTTGCCTGTCATCCCCTGGGAAAACTGGGTCCGGGTCAGACCGTCGGCGGCCATCTGCTGCGGTCAACACCCGG
>CAZNNJ010000744.1:0-3216 GCA_964574305.1 uncultured Rhodospirillales bacterium
TCGCCGACGCGTCCCATGGGAGAGGCAGGCTGGGCTTCTTCTCCGGGCCACAGCCGCTTCCAGGCCCCTTCCGTCGGGAACAGGCCAGGGGCGATGGCGTTAAGCCGGATTCCGCGATTGCCCCATTCCACGGCGAGTGACTGCGTCATCGCGTGAATACCCGCCTTCGACATGGTCGAGGGCACTGTGAATGGTGAGCCGTTCCAGATCCAGGTGGCCAGAATGGAAACGATCGACCCGCGATCGCCATTGGCAATCCAGCGCTTTCCTACGCCGGCTGTCATATAGAATGTGCCATTGAAGACAATATTGGCGATAGCGTCGAACGCGCGGGGCGAAAGGCGTTCGGTGGGGCTGATGAAGTTACCGGCCGCGTTATTCACCAGCCCGGTAAGGGGAGCCTCCGCCCAGATTTCATCGAGCAACCGATCGATCGACGCCGGGTCGCGAATGTCGCAAACGGCTGACGAGACGTGCCCACCGCCGCTCGAGTTGATCTCGGCTGCCGTCTCGTCGAGCAGCACACCGCGACGCCCACAGATATAGACCCGTGCCCCCAGTGCTGAAAACGCCGCGGCCATTTCGCGTCCAAGACCGGAGCCGCCGCCGGTCACCAGAATTCTTTCGGCGGCGAGGTGATCTGGCTTCAATACAAGGTCCGACGCCTTCATACCGGTCTCTCCATTAGATTCAACAACACGTCCCTGCGCGTCTGACGCGCAGATCAGAGCCGCGCTCCGGAGCCGGCCTACACCGGTTCGAGGTAGTTCAATCCGTAAAGTTTGCCGCCCGCTTCTCGAGGACGGACTTGACCGCCTCGACCTGGCTGGGCGAACCCATCAGCGTCGACAATTCCGCCGTTTCCGCCGTCAGAATTTGTTCGACCGCACCTTCCCGCGGGAACGACAGGAGACGCTTGGCTGCACGGATCGCGTGGGGGTTCTTGCTGGCAATCTCCTCAGCGAGAGCGAGTGCCGCCGCAAGCGGATCTTCGCACACGCTGGTCGCCAGGCCCACGCGCCCAGCTTCTTCTCCGCTGATCGTGCGCCCGGTACAAACGAGGTCCATGGCGACATCGGGCCGGACGAGGTCGCGAATCAGGAGCATCCCCCCCATGTCGGGCACGACCCCCCATTTGATTTCTGCCAATGCAAGTCGCGCGTCGACGCGAACCATGCGCATGTCCGCGCCCAGCATCAGCTGAAAGCCGCCGCCGAATGCCACTCCATGAACTGCTGCGATGACCGGCACGGGCATGCTGCGCCATTGCAGGACGACATGCTGAGGCATGTTGGCCGGTCCATAGGCGCGGTCCTTCAGGCTTGGCCATGCGCCGCTCATTGACAGGCTTTGCATTACTTCCAGATCAAGTCCGGCGCAAAAGGCCCGCCCCTCACCCGACAGCACGATCGCGCGAACGTCTTTCCTGGCACGCACTTCGTCGCCGGCGGCGATCAGTGCTTCGAACATGTCCGCGTCGAGCGCGTTCATCTTCTCCGCCCGCGCTAGACGAATGTCGGCGACGCCGCGATTCACTTCGACAGCGACGCGAGCGCTCATCGCGCGTCGCCGATTCGAACGAATGCACGGCAATTCGGTGATTGGACCACGGCCTTTATCGTCATCCGACGCGCCTCATAGCCATTCCGCAAGCGAACCTCCTCCAAAAGCACAACTCTCCGGGAACCGCTGTTGAATTGTCGCTAACCGCTACTCCGCCGCCTTGCCGCGGGCCGGGATGTCCTTGAAGGGAACCGTCTTGTCCACGCGGATGTCGCCAGGAAGCCCGAGCACCCGCTCGGCAATGATATTGCGCAATATTTCGTCGGTGCCGCCCTCGATCCGCGTTCCGGGGGCGCGCAACAACATCGCTTGGAAATTCATCGGCGTGTCGACGCTTGCGACTACCCCGGCAGGTCCCTGAAGATCCAGCGCGAACATGGCCACTTCCTGCATGCCAGCCCCGGCGACCAGCTTGCCGATCGAACTCTCGGCCCCGGGGGTCTGCCCCTTCGATAGGGCGGTAAGCGTCCGCATCGCGGAATACTTAAGTCCACTCTCCATTACGGCGAACTGTGCGAGCTTCGACCTGACGGCCCGGTCATCCAAAGCACGGCGACCATCATTTTCGACAGTCAGGCAGTAGCGAAACAGGTCGGGGAAGCCGGTAGACATCAGCGAACCGAGAGACAGCCGCTCGTTCATCAAGGTGGTGAGCGCAACCTCCCACCCCTGCCCCAATGCCCCTAGCCGTTGGGCATCGGGTATCCGCACGTCGGTGAAGTAGACCTCATTGAATTCGGAATGGCCGCTGGCCTGCTTGATAGGCCGCACTTCCACACCGGGCGAATCCATGCGTAGGAAGAACACGGTCAGGCCCTTGTGCTTAGGTACCTGTGGGTCGGTGCGAGCGATCAGCAAGCCCCAGTCAGACTGGTGAGCACCGCTGGTCCAGACCTTCTGCCCATTCACTATCCAGTCCCCCGAGCCGTCGCCGGCGGCGACCGCGCGGGTACGCAACCCGGCGAGGTCCGACCCCGCATCCGGTTCCGAGAAGAGTTGACACCAGATCTCCTCGCCCGATGCGAGTGGCGGCAGCAAGCGCTGCTTAGTGGCTTCGTCAGCCCAAACCATGATCGTCGGGCCGCACATACCGTGCCCCAGGATGAACGGCAGACCCAGGGCGGCGTAGGCCCCCTCTTCTTGATCCCAGATAACGCGCTCCATGGCTGAGCGTCCGCCACCGCCGTAAGCCTTGGGCCATTGCAGGCAGGCCCAATTGGCCTGTGCCTTCTTCTTTTGCCAGGCCTTGCTGGCGACCAGCGGGTCCTCACTCTCGACGCTGGGAGCGCCGAAGCTCGCGCGTTTCAACTCCGCTGCCAGGTGTCGGGGTGCATTAAGATCGATCCAGGCGCGAACCTCAGCGCGGAAGGCTGCTTCCTCGGGTGTATCGTCGAAGTCCATGGTGTCGATCCCTAAATGGTATCTGCCGCGAGTGTCATGCGCCCGATCCCTCGACGAGCGCGAATGTCCCTATCGCAGTATCGTTGGCGATCTTCGGCAGCCAGGATTCCGTCAGGAACTGCGCGCCGCCCGGCCGCAGGGTCTCGGCGGCGAGGTAGACGGACGAGGAAAGCGGGACCGGCGCGAGCGGATGCCCCGGTTCTTCGGCAGCCGACCATAGTTCGATATGCGGCAGTCCCACACCGCCATAAG
>CAZNNJ010000745.1:0-3204 GCA_964574305.1 uncultured Rhodospirillales bacterium
ATCAGCTGCTCGAGGATCTGTTCTTGGGATACGCGTCGCCGAACGGCATGGCGAGCCCGAACGTGCTCAAGGTGGTTCTGGGGCTGGAGGAGATGGGGCTGGCCTATACGCTCCGCCATGTGAACATGATCGCCGGCGACCAGTACACGCCGGAGTTCAAGGCGGTGAACCCGAACGGGCGTGTGCCGGCGATCGTCGACCGGGAGGGGCCGGGCGGAGAGCCGTTCGCGGTATTCGAATCCGGCGCGATCCTGATGTATCTGGCAGAGAAGAGCGGCACGTTCTGGCCGGCCGACATGCGGCAGCGGCACACCGTGATCCAGTGGCTGATGTTCCAGATGGGCGGCGTCGGCCCGATGTCGGGCCAGTTCGTGCATTTCACCCGCGCCGCGCCGCAGGAGGGCAACGGCTATGCCCGCACGCGCTATTTCACCGAGATCCACCGCCTCTACGGCGTGCTCGACCAGCGGCTGGGCGAGACCGCCTATATGGCCGGCGACGAGTATTCGATCGCCGACATGGCGACCTGGCCCTGGGCGCGCAACCATGAGCTGCTGAAGCTCGACAATTATACCGGCCTGCCCAACCTCGCCCGCTGGGTCGCCGCGATCGGCGAGCGACCGGCCGCGCAGCGCATGATCGCCAAGGAAGCGGAAATCCGCGTCGATGACGGCAAGGCCTTCCAGGCCGCCACGCCGGAGGCGATGGACCGTTTCTTCGGCCGCGGGAAATACGCCAAGGCGATGTAGCTATCCAAATCCCTCGCCCGTGCAACGGGAGAGGGCGGGGCCCATTGCCGCGACCGGAGGTCGCTGACTGCGTTTCGCAGTAAGCCGCCTTTGGCGGCGGCAATGGGCGGGTGAGGGGCGGCTGATCCCAAAGAGGCCCCCTCACCCAGCTCCGGCTAAGCTCGGCTCCGCCTCACTAAGCCTGCGCAACCCTCTCCCGCAAGCGGGCGAGGGGTTACGGCGAGCAGCGCTTCAGGCAGGCTTTCAGCTGGTCGGGGCAGATGTCGTTGGGGCCCAGGTCGGCGTTGGCGTCGTCCTGGTGGCGGCCGAGGCCGGGGCCGCCGCCGGCACCGGTGAAGCGGTCCATGCAGGCGTCATATTCGCCGTTGCAACTCTGCTCGCAGCTTTTGTGCACGGCCTGGGCCGGGCTCACTGGAGCGGACGCGGAGGGTGTGCTCGCGCCGCCGCATGCGCTCAGCGCGAGAATGGCGGCGAAAGCGGAAAAGCGAAAGGTCTGCTGAAGGCTGGTCACGATCCGCAAACCTCTCCGGATCAGGCCTCGGTGGCTTCGTCCTCGTCGGCGTCCTGCACCGGGCCGCTGTCCTGGCCCTTGGCGGAGACGTCGCGGTCGACGAACTCGATCACCGCCATCGGGGCGGCGTCGCCATAGCGGAAACCGGCCTTCAGAACGCGGCAATAGCCGCCGGAGCGGCCGGCATAGCGCTCGGCGATCGGGCCGAACAGCTTGGTGACGATCACGTCGTCGCGCAGCACGGCATAGGCGCGGCGCCGGTTGGCCAGGCCGCCATGCTTGCCCATGGTGATCAGCTTCTCGACGATCGGCCGCAGGTCCTTGGCCTTCGGCAGGGTCGTCTTGATCTGCTCGTGCTTGATCAGCGCGGCGGCCATGTTGGCGAAAAGGGCCTTACGATGGCTGGCCGTGCGGTTCAGCTTACGACCGCTCATTCCGTGACGCATGATTTAAGTCCCTTCTCTCCTGGCCCGCGCACGGGTCCGATTGCAATGCGCCGGCCGCCTCCCATGAGTACGGCCCGCGTGCGGATCACCACGATCCGGCTTGTGACGAAACGCCCGGCTTAGAACGGCTCGTCGAGTTTCTTGGCGAGATCCTCGATGTTCTCAGGCGGCCAGCCCGGAACCTGCATGCCCAGATGCAGGCCCATGGTGGCGAGAACTTCCTTGATCTCGTTCAGCGACTTGCGGCCGAAGTTCGGCGTGCGCAGCATCTCGCCTTCGCTCTTCTGAACCAGGTCGCCGATATAGATGATGTTGTCGTTCTTCAGGCAGTTCGCCGAGCGGACCGACAGCTCCAGCTCGTCGACCTTGCGCAGCAGGTTGCGGTTGAACGGCAGGTCCTCGTGGGCCGAGCCGCCTTCGCGGGCAGCCGGCTCGTGGAAGTTGACGAAGATCTGGAGCTGGTCCTGCAGGATGCGGGCGGCATAGGCCACCGCGTCCTCGGGCGTGATCGCGCCCGTGGTCTCGATCTGCATCGTCAGCTTGTCATAGTCGGTGATCTGGCCGACGCGGGTATTGTCGACCTTGTAGGAGACCTTGCGCACTGGCGAGAAGATGCTGTCGATCGGGATCATGCCGATCGGCGTGTCTTCCGGACGGTTCTGCGCCGCCGGGCGATAGCCCTTACCGGTCTGGACGGTCAGCTCCATGTTGAGCTTGGCGTCGCGGTCCAGCGTGCAGATGACGAGGTCGGGATTCATCACCTCAATGTCGGATCCGGTCTCGATCATGCCGGCGCGGACTTCGCCGGCCTGGTCGGCGCGCAGCCGCATCCGGCGGGTGCCCTCGCCGTGCATGCGCAGCGCCAGCGACTTGATATTCAGCACGACGTCGGTGACGTCCTCGCGCACGCCCGGGATGGACGAGAACTCATGCAGCACGCCGTCGATCTGGATGGCGATGACCGCGGCGCCCTGAAGCGAGGACAGCAGCACGCGGCGCAGCGCATTGCCCAGCGTCAGGCCGTAACCGCGCTCGAGCGGCTCGGCCACGATGCTGGCCTGGCGCTTGGGATCGCCGCCCGGCTCGATGTTGAGCTTGTTCGGCTTGATCATCTCGGTCCAGTTTTTCTGAATCACGGTATCGACCTCTGGTGCTGACGGCGGAGCGTATATCCGCCTGATGTCTCGTCCTGGTTGCGTTCGCCAGCCCGTCGGCGGGCAGGCGCCTGCCGATCAGATGCGCCGGCGCTTGGGCGGGCGGCAGCCGTTGTGCGGGATCGGCGTCACGTCCTTGATCGACTTGATGTCGAGGCCGGACGCGGCCAGGGCGCGGATGGCCGACTCGCGGCCGGCACCGGGACCTTTGACCTTCACGTCGATCGAGCGCACGCCGTGCTCCTGCGCGAGCTGCGCCGCATTCTGCGCCGCCACCTGTGCGGCGAACGGCGTTCCCTTGCGCGAGCCCTTGAAGCCGATGCGGCCGGCGCTCGACCAGGAAA
>CAZNNJ010000746.1:0-1729 GCA_964574305.1 uncultured Rhodospirillales bacterium
GGGATGTCCGACGACATAGTCGCGGAGCCTGAGGCCAAGATCGAAGCCCGGCCGCTTCCACGGTAACCAGCCGACCGCCCCGCCATAAATCTCCTCGGTCGCGGCCTGGCCAGCGGTCGAGGCCGCCAGCGCGATGATCGCGTCGGGATGGACATGGTCGATATGGGCGAACGGAAGATAGCCGTGCAGCGGCGTATCGATCGAGGCGGCGCGGCTGTTGAGGTTGAATGTGCAGTGGGGCAGGTAGCCCACCATCTCATCCTCGAACGCCACGCCGCGATAGAGCCGCTCCAACCCCAGCAGCCGGTCCATATAGAGCGTGGCGAAGCCATCCAGCTTCATCGAGCCGATATCGCCGCCCGAACCCTTCACATAGAGGACCGAAACGTCCTCCCCGGTGAGCGGATCACGCTCGGTGATTTTCGCCGAGGTGTTGCCGCCGCCGAAATTGGTGACGGTGAGGTCGGAGCCCAGCAGGTTGGAACGATAGAGCAGCAGCTCGGCCGGGCTCATGGTGGCCGCCCTGTCGGCCGACCAGCGGCACTGAGGTATCGCGAACGGCAGTGCGCCCGTCATGACTTTCCCTTCGTTCCCATCGTGCAGGCGATCCATCATCATCCTCGTGAGCATCGCTCGGTGCCGGATGTTTAAACCTACCCTCTAGCGCTTTACAATCACTTTCGATAATAAACGATCAAAATGCGTCACCGGGAGGAGCGGTTGGACGGAAGCGTGGTGGTCCTCGATGTCGGCAAAACACTCGTCAAGCTCACGCTGTGGGACGAGGAAACAGGCACGCCCATTCTCCGCCGCACGCTGGCCAACCGTTCGGTCGAGACCAAGCGCTACCGCGCGCTCGATCCGGCGCATATCGAAAGCTGGCTGGATTCGGTCCTGAGGGAGTTCACAGCCTTAGGCCCGATCGGCGCAATCATACCGGTTGCCCACGGCGCGGCGGCCGCCGTCATACGAGACCACGCGCTCGCCTACCCGCCCATCGACTATGAAAGCAGGGTGGCCCCCGAGGTGCGCGCCGCGTACGAGCCGCAGCGGGATCCGTTCCGGGTCACCGGCTCGCCGCCGCTACCAAACGGGTTGAATCTCGGCGTCCAGCTGCATCAGCTGGAAAGCTGGAATGCGCTTCAGGACGGCGACCGGGTGATGCCGTGGCCGCAATATTGGTCGTGGCTGCTGAGCGGCGAGGCGTCCAGCGAGATTTCGAGCCTCGGCTGCCATACGGATTTGTGGGCGCCTGCCCTGGAGGCCTCGTCGCCGATGGCCCGGCGGCGTGGCTGGAGCGACCGGTTCGCGCCCATGCGCAAGGCAGGCGAGGCCATAGGCATACTGACGAAGGATTGGGCCGCCCGAACCGGAATCGGATCGCGCGTCCGCGTCTATTGCGGCGTGCATGATTCCAATGCCGCACTTCATGGGATGCGCGGCTTCCCGGAGTTGGAGGCCGGCGAGGCGACCGTCCTGTCGACAGGAACATGGTTCGTTGCCATGCGCTCGACACGAGACGCCTTCCAGATATCCACGCTGCCGGAAGATCAGGACTGCCTGGTCAATGTCGATGTCGAAGGGCGGCTTGTCCCCTCATCGCGGTTCATGGGCGGCAAGGAGATCGAGCGGCTGTGCAGCGGCGATTCCGAACAGCTCTTCGCCCCGCAATCTTTTGAAACAGCCGTGACTAGGGCGGTCGAGGGCGGGTTGAGGTACTCGCCTTCCC
>CAZNNJ010000746.1:1739-3202 GCA_964574305.1 uncultured Rhodospirillales bacterium
ACATCCCGCTCGCGAACGCCGTCGCCATTCCGAACAGCTCTTCGCCCGGCAATATTTTGAAAACGCCGGGAGTCGGGCGGTCGAGGCGGGTGTGATGATCCTGCCGTCCTTTGTGCCGGGTGTTGGACCCTATCCGCGAGGCCATGGACGATGGATCGGAACGCCCGACAGCGATGCGGCGCGGATCGGGGCGATCGTGCTGTATGCGGCCTTGGTCGCCGACATATCGCTCGGCCTCATCGGGGCCCGTGATCGCATCGTCGTCGAAGGACGTTTCGCGCATCAGCCCGCCTTCGTGTCCGCGCTGGCGGCGCTGCGCCCGGATGCTCGGATTTATGTCAGCCACGCCGAGCATGGCGTGGCCTTCGGTGCGCTCAGGCTGGCCTATCCGCATTTGGCTCCGCCGTCGGCGTTGATCGCGGTAGAGCCCGCGACTGTCGATCTCATCCAGTACCGCGACCGCTGGCGCCGCTTGGTGGCGGAGAATTCAGCGTGATCGTGGCCTCGGTCTCCGACCTCCGCGCGCAGGCCCGCCGGCGGCTGCCGCATTTCCTGTTCGAATATATCGACGGCGGCTCCTATGCGGAGGCGACGCTGGCGCGCAACGGGGCCGACCTGGCGCGGCTGGCGCTCAGGCAGCGGGTGCTGCGCGATGTCTCCCGGGTCGACCTGTCGGCCGAGCTGTTCGGACAGCGGCTAGCGATGCCTGTGGCGCTGGCGCCGATAGGGCTTGCCGGCCTTTGCGCGCGGCGTGGGGAGGTGCAGGCCGCGCGGGCGGCTAAGACGCATGGCGTTCCCTTCTGCCTGTCGACCGTTTCGGCCTGCCCGATCGCGGAGGTCACGGCGGGGGTCGGGGCTGCCTTTTGGTTTCAGCTCTACATGATCCGCGACCGGGGCTTCATGGCCGATTTGTTGTCGGCCGCGCGGGAGGCCGGTTGTTCGGCGCTGGTCTTCACAGTCGACATGCCGGTGCCGGGATCGCGCTATCGCGACATCCGCTCCGGGTTGGCCGGCGCGCCGGGGCTGGGCGGGCAGATCCGCAGGCTGGGCCAGGCGATGGCGCGGCCGCGCTGGGCCTGGGATGTCGGCCTAAATGGCCGGCCGCATACGCTGGGCAATGTCGCGCCGGTGCTGCGCGGCCGCACCGGACTGGAGGATTTCTTCGCCTGGATGCGGGGCAATTTCGATCCGCGCGTCACCTGGAAAGACCTGGAATGGGTCCGCGCCGGCTGGCGCGGACCGCTGATCATCAAGGGCATCATGGACGCCGAGGACGCGGCGATGGCCGCCGATCTCGGCGCCGACGGGATCGTCGTGTCCAACCACGGCCGCCGGCAGCTCGACGGCGTTCCGTCGACGATTGCCGCGCTGCCACGGATTGCCGAGGCGGTCGGGCCGCGCCTGACCGTGCCTGCCCGAGGGGGGCTGCGCCTGGGGCACGACCGCTTGTGGGTGGCTGGCGG
>CAZNNJ010000747.1:0-3201 GCA_964574305.1 uncultured Rhodospirillales bacterium
TCGGGAATAACAACTTGCTGGTCCGGCTGATGTCGATTCATACCAAGCCCAACGAGTTAGGCTTTCTCGGAACGCGCTATGCTGACCAGGCCACGGCCAATCTCGCGAATGTCTATACCATGACCGCGCAGCCGGCCGATGCGGCAAATCGGATAGACGTGATTCTGGGCGACTTCAACCGCGATAATATGGCTCCGAACAATTTTCAGGCGGGAGGGCCGTTCGCGCGGCGTGAATGTCGGCATCGCAACGGGGGCGGCGCGGGCGGCGAACGACAAGATCTATGCCTTGCAGGCGGTGAAGGACCCGGACCTGCTGCCGGGAACGGCGAATGTCGTGGCGCCGGACGGGCCGGCGGGTCAGGTCGGCGCCGGCTTCATCTGGAGCGCGGCGATGCGCGCCAGCCTGACGGTTCGCAATTACGGCTTCTTCGAGGACCTGGTGCCCTATGAGGCGCCCGTCTCACTGGGCGGCATTCCGCTTATCCGTCACCCTTACGCCACCAAGACGGTGGTCGGCTTCCCGGCCGAGGCCAGCCTGCTGGACAAGACCGATGTCTATTTCCACGGCTTCGACAACAGGTTCCCCGACTATTGGCGCTTCACCGAATGGAAGCGGGAATTCGACCATTTCGGCCTGAAGGGCGGGCTGCCGAATTTCGAGATGGTCCGCTTCATGCACGACCATACCGGCAATTTCGACACGGCGATCGACGGGGTCAACACCGCGGAGCTGCAGCAGGCCGACAACGATTATGCGGTCGGGCTGCTGGTCGAGCGGATCGCCCATAGCCGCTATTCCTCCGATACGCTGGTCTTTGTCATCGAGGACGATTCCCAGGACGGTCCCGATCATGTCGACTCGCATCGCAGCACGGCCTATGTCGTCGGCCCCTATGTGAAGCATGGCGCGGTGGTGTCGACCCGCTACACCACCGTCAGCATGCTGCGCACGATGGAGGACATTTTGGGGCTGGAGCATCTCAGCCTCCACGATGCCAATATCGCGCCGATGACCGACGTGTTCGACTTCAAGCAGGGCCCTGGGTGGAGCTTCACCGCGACGCCGGCCACGGCGCTCCTCTCCACCAAGCTGCCGATCGCGGTCCCGGCCACGGGCAGCAAGACGGGCGCTGACTACAAGCCGCTGCACGACGCGGCGTGGTGGGCGGATCACACCAAGGACTTCCGCTTCGACAAGGAGGACCTGAACGACGAGGGCGCCTATAACCGCGTGCTCTGGCAAGGCACGATGGGCGACAGGCCTTATCCGACGGAGCGCTCGGGTGCGGACCTGCGGGGGAATCGCGAAGACCTGCTGAAGATGCGGAAATTGTCGGAGAATGACGATCGTAACGCGTCTATCGACCGATGAACGGCAAGCCGGCGCGCGCGCCGGCTTTGAATGCGGGGCGGCTATTTGATAGCTGTAGGGCGGTCGACCGATCGCCTTAAGGATTTCGTGCGTGTTCTCCCGTTCCCCATCGCCCCGGCGTATCGCGGCCGAACTTTACGGCGAGGCCGTCGCGGCGGCCCGCACGCCGGTCTTCTATGCCGATCTGGCTGTTCCCGACACGATCGAGGGGCGGTACGAGATGATCGTGCTGCATGTCGTCCTTCTGCTGCGCCGCCTGCGCGCGCCGGGCGCGGGGCAGAAGCGGCTGGCCCAGTCCCTGGTCGATTTTATGGCGGCCGACCTCGACCGCTCGATTCGCGAGCTGGGAGTCGGCGACATGAGTGTCGGCAAGTTCATGAAGCGGCTGGGGGAGGGGCTGTTCGGCCGGGCCTCGGCCTATGACGGCGCGCTGGGCGTTGATGATACGCGGGCCTTGGAAGAGGCGGCGCTCCGCAACATCTACGACGGATACGATCCCGGGGACCGGATTCTCGCCACAATAGCGCGTTACATTCGTGCCCAGAACGAGCATCTTGCCGGCTTGGCCATCGACCCGATTGCCGCCGGCCACGTCGATTTCCAGAGTTTCGCGGATATGAACCTTGGCGCCCAAACAGCCTGAACCGGAATTTTCGCGTCCCTTCGTGGCCGACCGGCTAGGGCGGACCGCCGTCACCGAGACGCTGCTCGCGAGCCCCGCGGAATGCGCCGCGCTCGCCAAGCGGCTGGGGCTGGTCGAGCTCGGCCAGCTGTCCGCCACCGTTACGCTGGAGCGCAGGATGGGCGGGCTGATCCATGCTGCCGGCCGGCTCGCGGCCGATGTCGTCCAGACCTGCGTCGTGACCCTGGTCGCCTTCCCGAGCCATGTCGAGGACAGTTTCGCGCTGGATTTCGGCAATGCGCCGGCGGAATTCGGCGATGAGATCGAGGTCGACCCCGATTACGATCCGCCTGAGCCGATCGAGGACGGGATCATCGATCTGGGCGAGCTGGTGGCCCAGTATCTGGCGTTGGCGCTGGACCCGCATCCGCGCGCGCCGGGCGCCACTCTGGACCCGGCCTGGAGCGGCGTGGGCGCCGACGACATGTCGCCGTTCGCCGTCCTCAAGAACTTGAAGACGTCCAACTAAATTATCATTTGCAGGTGGTGGGTCCCCACCTTGCCGCGTACGGCGTTTTGCTTTATGGAAACCGCCTTTGCGAGCGGGTTTGGCCGTCGCATACCCCCTTCGATTCGAGTTGTGTTATGGCTGTTCCTAAGAAGAAGACATCGAAATCCCGCCGCAACATGCGCCGTGCGCATGATGGCATCACTGCGACTGGCGTCATGGAATGCTCCAACTGCGGTGAGCTGAAGCGTCCGCACCATGTGTGCGGTTCCTGCGGGCACTATGACGGCCGGGAGGTCGTGGAAGTTTCGGCTCAGGCGTGACCTCGTCCGGGCTTCGCGCCAAGGGGAAGTCCAATCTAGCCGCCTCGATTACGGTCGCCCTCGACGCCATGGGGGGCGACCACGCGCCTGAAATGGTCGTCGCCGGAGCGGATTTGGCGCGCATGCGCTATCCGAACGTCAGATATATCTTTTTCGGCGACCGCAGCCGGATCGAGCCGTTGCTCAGCGCGCACAAGGCGCTGGTTCCGCTCGTCACCATTCATCATACCGACGAGGCCATCGCCAACGACGCCAAGCCGTCGGCGGCGCTGAGGTCCGGCCGGAATTCCAGCATGCGTCTTGCCATCGACGCGGTCGCCTCGGGTGAGGCGGACTGCGTCGTCTCGGCCGGCAATACCGGCGCGCTGATGGCG
>CAZNNJ010000748.1:0-3198 GCA_964574305.1 uncultured Rhodospirillales bacterium
GGGGGGGGCGGCCTGGTCGGGGTCGCCTTCGGCCTGACCTTGCGGCAGCTGATCGAGGGGTTCGGCGGCGGCACGGCCAGTGGCCGCCCGTTCCGCGCCGTACAGGTCGGCGGCCCGCTTGGCGCCTATTTTCCCGACAGCCTGCTCGACCTGCCGATCGACTACGAGGCCTTCGCCGCCGAGCGCGGCATGGTAGGCCACGGCGGCGTCGTGGTCTTCGACGACAGCGTCGACCTCGCCCGCCAGGCGCGCTTCGCCATGGAGTTCTGCGCGATCGAGTCCTGCGGCAAGTGCACCCCCTGCCGCATCGGCTCGACCCGCGGCGTCGAAGTGCTGGACCGGATTGCGGCAGGTCAAGGCGTCGCGGCCAACATCGCGCTAGTCGAGGATTTGTGCCAGACGCTGAAATTCGGATCGCTCTGTGCGCTCGGCGGATTCACCCCATATCCAGTGATGAGCGCACTCACATACTTCCCGGAAGATTTCACGGGGCCCCAGTCCCTGGCGGCAGCGTGAGGAGGCTCAGATGGGACTGATCAAGGAAATCGACTACGGCACGCCGGCCGCCGCATCGGCCAGGCAGGTGACGCTGACCATCGACGGCCAGCCGGTGACGGTGCCCGAAGGCACCTCACTCATGCGCGCGGCGATGGAAGCCGGGGTCGAGGTGCCGAAGCTGTGCGCCACCGATTCCATCGACGCCTTCGGCTCCTGCCGGCTGTGCCTGGTCGAGATCGAGGGCCGGCCTGGCACGCCCGCCTCCTGCACCACGCCGGTGGCCGAGGGGCTGAAGGTCTCGACCCAGACCGAGCGGCTGAAACAGATCCGCCGCGGCGTGATGGAGCTCTATATCTCCGACCACCCGCTCGACTGCCTGACCTGCGCCGCCAACGGCGATTGCGAGCTGCAGGACATGGCGGGCGCGGTGGGCTTACGCGAAGTGCGCTACGGCTATGAAGGCGAGAGCCATCTGGCCGACGTCAAGGACGAGTCCAACCCCTATTTCACCTACGACCCGGCCAAATGCATCGTGTGCTCGCGCTGTGTCCGTGCCTGCGATGAGGTCCAGGGCACCTTCGCCCTCACCATCGAGGGGCGCGGCTTCGACAGCCGGGTGTCGCCCGGCATGCATGAGAGCTTCCTGGGCTCCGAGTGCGTCTCCTGCGGCGCCTGCGTCCAGGCCTGCCCGACCGCGACCCTGACCGAGAAGTCGGTGATCGAGATCGGCCAGCCCGAGCATTCGGTCGTCACCACCTGCGCCTATTGCGGCGTCGGCTGCGCCTTCAAGGCGGAGATGCGGGGCAACGAGGTCATCCGCATGGTGCCGTACAAGGACGGCAAGGCCAATCACGGCCATTCCTGCGTCAAGGGCCGCTTCGCCTGGGGCTATGCCACCCACCGCGACCGCATCCTGAACCCGATGATCCGGGAAAAGATCAGTGATCCCTGGCGCGAGGTTTCCTGGGACGAGGCCATCGCCTACACGGCGTCGGAGTTCAAACGCATCCAGGCCAAGTATGGTCGCACCTCGATCGGAGGCATCACCTCCTCGCGCTGCACCAATGAAGAGACCTATCTGGTGCAGAAGCTGATCCGCGGCGGCTTCGGCAACAACAATACCGATACCTGCGCCCGGGTCTGCCACTCCCCCACCGGCTATGGCCTGAGGGAAACCTTCGGCACTTCGGCCGGCACGCAGGATTTCGACTCCGTCGCCGACGCCGACGTGATCCTGGTGATCGGCGCCAACCCGACCGACGGCCACCCGGTCTTCGCCTCGCAGATGAAGAAGCGGCTGAGGGCCGGGGCCAGGCTGATCGTCGTCGACCCCCGCCGGATCGACCTGGTGCGGATGCCGCATGTCGAAGCTTCGCACCACCTGCAGCTCAAGCCCGGCACCAATGTCGCGGTGATGACAGCCATTGCCCATGTCATCGTTACCGAGGGCCTGGCGAACGAGGATTTCGCGCGCGAGCGCTGCGACTGGGCCGAGTTCCAAGACTGGGCCGCCTTCGTCGCCGAGCCGCGCCACAGCCCGGAGGCAGTGGCCGAGATCACCGGCGTGCCGGCCGGGACGCTGCGCGCCGCCGCCCGCCTCTATGCCACCGGTGGCAATGCCGCGATCTATTACGGGCTGGGGGTCACCGAACACAGCCAGGGCACCACCACCGTGATCGCCATGGCCAACCTGGCGATGGCGACCGGCAATATAGGCCGCCGCGGCGTCGGGGTGAATCCGCTGCGCGGCCAGAACAATGTCCAGGGCTCCTGCGACATGGGCTCGTTCCCGCATGAGCTGCCCGGCTATCGCCATATGTCGGACGACGCGACGCGGACGATGTTCGAGGCGTTCTGGCAGGTGCCGCTCGACCCCGAGCCCGGCCTGCGCATCCCCAACATGCTGGACGCTGCCATCGATGGCAGTTTCAAGGCTCTCTATGTCCAGGGCGAGGACATCGTTCAGTCCGACCCCGATACCCAGCATGTCGTGGCCGGGCTGGAGGCGATGGAATGCGTGGTCGTGCAGGACCTGTTCCTGAACGAGACGGCCAACTTCGCCCATGTCTTCCTGCCCGGCTCGACCTTCCTGGAGAAGGACGGAACCTTCACCAATGCCGAGCGCCGGATCGGCCGGGTGCGCAAGGTGATGCCGTCCCGCTCCGGCATGGCCGACTGGGAGATCACCATGGCGATCTCCAACGCCATGGGCTTCCCGATGAATTACAGCCACCCGTCCGAGATCATGGATGAGATCGCGGCGCTGACCCCGACCTTCGCCGGCGTGTCCTATGCGAAGCTGGAGCAGGCGGGCTCGGTCCAGTGGCCGTGCAACGAGAAAGCGCCCGAAGGCACGCCGATCATGCATGTCGACCGCTTCGTGCGCGGCAAGGGCCATTTCGTGCTGACCGAATATGTCGCGACCGACGAGCGGACCGGACCGCGATTCCCGCTGCTGCTGACCACCGGGCGTATCCTCAGCCAGTACAATGTCGGCGCGCAGACGCGGCGCACCGGCAATACCGCCTGGCACCCCGAGGACCGGCTGGAGATCCACCCGCACGATGCCGAGAACCGGGGCTTGCGCGACGGCGACTGGGTAAGCCTCAGAAGCCGCGCCGGGGAGACGACGCTACGCGCGCTGATCACCGATCGCGTCGCGCCGGGGGTGGTCTACACCACCTTCCACCACCCCGACAC
>CAZNNJ010000749.1:0-3195 GCA_964574305.1 uncultured Rhodospirillales bacterium
CTCTTTGAGCAGAGCTAAATATCTAATTTATAATAATATTTTAGCGCGTGCACGTTTCCGGCGCACATCCCGTCTGCTGGGAATCGAACATGAATCGCCTTAGCGTCCATCTTTATAATTGACACGTTATCAGTTAATGACACACTCGACGATTGAACGATCCACCGGGGAAGGCGCCCAGCCAAAGGGAAATGGGTGAATGGCTCGCAATTCAACGAAATGGCGCATGCTTGCGCTTGCCACCATCGCACAAAGCTGCGCTACAGGTCTGAATGCCGGAAGCTATGGATCGCTAGTCCACAGCTTCGAGGGGGAGTTCAAAGTTTCGCGTGGGCTCGCGTCGATGGGGATGGCATTGCTGCTGTTAACGATGTCCTTACTTTCCCCAACGATTGGAAGGCTCCTGAATCGCGTCCCCATACGCCCGGTCATGATTAGCGGCGCTCTCCTCAATGTCGTCGGCTATCTGATCTTGGCATTTGCGACCAATATGTATCTGGTGCTAGCCGTCTATGGCCTAGTCCTTGGCCCAGCCTGCTGCATGCTGGGCATCGTTCCGGCAAGCACTCTCGCGACCCGCTGGTTCCCGGAGAACAATGGGAAGGCACTTGCGGTTGTTAACACACCGTTGGTGCTCCTTTTGCTGCCCCCTATCGCCGCTTCTGTGGTCCAAAACCATGGGATGAGCTGGCTGTTCTTTATGGCGGCCGGCATTTCTATCATCTGCATGTTGTTGATGTTTTTCGTTATCGAACGCCCGCGGATCTACGACATCCGGCCTGATAACGAAGGTGGCACAACGCTCGCAGCTCCAGTGGAAGAAGCAGTGTTGACGGCACCGCAGATACTAAGGTCTCGGAGCTTTTGGATCCTAAGCTTGAGCAACGGGGTCATCGCGGCCGGCGGGACAACGATGCTCACCCATATGGTTCCGTTGGCGATGCAACAAGGGGTGCCGCTTGAGGCGGCATCGGTGCTGATTTCTATTTATGGCGGAGCTGGGTTAGTCGGCGTCATATTCAACGGTTGGCTCATCGATCGTATGGGAGCGCGCTTTACCTATCTCGTAAACGTGACGTACCAAGTGGTGCTCTGGCTGACGCTGTTGGCGCAAGTAGGCGGACTATTCACGCTAATGTTTATTGCCGCGTCGATTGGCGCCTGCTGCACGTCCGTCCTCGTGCTCTTGACTGCTGGCATAAGCCAAATTTTCGGAAGCCAGAATGTTCCTGGCGTGATGGGGACGACCTTTGCGGTTCAGTTGCCTTTCGTTTGTGGGGCGGCACCGCTGGCGGGTTACCTTGTGGATGCCACGGGCAGTTACTCCCCGCCAATTCTCATAGAGGTTTGCGGGTTTGTGTTGGTTGTCGCCGGCATATTGCTGCTGCCGGCCAGGACTTCCCTTTTTGATGCGCAGTTAGACGTGGCGGTCCTGCAGCCGACAGCTGACTAATACCAACTCCCGGTGATTCTGACTCGTAGGTGAAAGTTCTTGCCCGACGCGGAGGCGATCTGATTCATAGGGTGGCGAACGACGGGAGGTTCGCCATGGCGATAGCGCTGAGGGTTGATTTTGATGCGGCTCAGGTTCGTCGCGCGGCTCGGGCGTGCAAGGACGCCAACCAGGTTCGGCGTCTTCTGGCTGTGGCGGCGATCTACGACGGGTCGAGCCGGACTGAGGCTGCGGCCATCGGCGGGGTTACGCTGCAGATCATCCGGGACTGGGTTTTGAAGTTCAACGCGGCGGGTCCTGCCGGTCTGATTGACCGCAAGGCGCCCGGACAGCCGTCGCGGCTTGACGATGGCCATCGCAAAGCGCTGGCGGCGATGGTTGAAAGCGGCCCGCTTCCGGCGGTTCATGGCGTCGTGCGTTGGCGGATCATCGATCTCTGCCAATGGGTGTGGGACGAGTTCGCAGTGAGCGTGTCGCCGCAGACGATGAGCCGCGAACTGCGCGGC
The DNA here is from genome assembly GCA_964574305.1 of uncultured Rhodospirillales bacterium. Classification (GTDB taxonomy): domain Bacteria; phylum Pseudomonadota; class Alphaproteobacteria; order BOG-932; family Roseiterribacteraceae; genus BOG-932. The sequence goes on from CAZNNJ010000749.1 coordinate 1,960, forward strand.
CTGGGGTATCGCAAGCTGTCGGCGCGACCGCGCCATCACGCTCAGGCGTCCGGAGCGATTGAGGATTTTAAAAAAGCTGGCCCGAGACGCTGGCGGCGGTCGCGCGCGAGCGCGCACTCGATCCCGGCGACATAGAGATCTGGTTCGGAGACGAGGCCAGGATCGGCCAGAAAAACAAGATCACCCGCCGCTGGGCGTTGCGCGGCAGCAGGCCGTCGGCCCCCCACGACCAGCGCACCCGATCGACCTATATCTTCGGCGCCATCTGCCCCAAGGAGGGCAAGGCTGCCGGGCTCATCCTGCCCAAATGCAACACCGCGGCGATGAACCTCCATCTGGCAGCGATCTCTGCCGATGTCGCCCCTGGACGGCACGCCGCGCTGCTGCTCGACCGGGCCGGCTGGCACCTGTCGACCAAGCTCGTCATCCCGGGCAACATTACTATCGTCCCCCTCCCGGCGAAGTGTCCCGAGCTCAATCCGCAGGAAAACGTCTGGCAGTTCATGCGCGACAACTGGCTCTCCAACCGCGTCTTCGAGAGCGCCGAAGCCATCGTCGATCATTGCTGCAACGCCTGGAAAAAAATCGAGGATCAGCCCTGGAGGATCATGTCCATCGGATTGCGCGATTGGGCGCACAGGTACTGATCAGTGAGCCCTGGTATAAGCGAATAACCTATCGGGGTCGCTACTTGTCGTAGTCGCCTCGAACGATGAGCGGAGAAACAATATGACAATCTCGGCCGGTATGATCGAGCCTGGACAGGCATTCTCTGTACGGGATCAAGTCGTAATCGTCACCGGCGGCGGGCAAGGCTTGGGCCGCGAACATGCTCGGCAGTTCGCAGCACGCGGCGCAATAACGATTGTGGCAGAATTCAACGCGGACCGTGGCCGACAAGTGGTCGAGGAAATCCTGAGCGCGGGCGGGGTTGCTCGTTTTGTGCACACGGACGTTGGCGACGAGCAGTCCGTGGCAGCGCTGGTCGACGCCACGGCAACAGAGTTCGGCGGAATCGATATTGTGATCAATAATGCAGCGATTTGTGCAAGCTTGACCATGCGGGCGAGCGATCAGATGCCGCTGGATGAATGGGACCAAGTGCTGCGGACCAACTTGACTGGTAGCTTTCTGATGGCGCGCGCCGTCATTCCGTACATGAAACAGAGAGGTTGGGGTCGTATTACCAACACGGCCTCCGGCTCTGTCTCTCTCGGCTCACCGAACGCGCTGCAT
>CAZNNJ010000750.1:0-3195 GCA_964574305.1 uncultured Rhodospirillales bacterium
CCCCTCGCAAGGGCCGCCGCGAGAGGAAGGAACCAAAAAGCCGGGCCCCGGTTCGGACGCGCATGGAGGTTACAATATAAGGCCCCTGGCGGATCATTCGCACCATGCTCAGAATTAGGCCAGGGGAGTGGTGGTCGTCGGCGTCCATGGTGACCACGATGTCATTGGGGCTGGCCTGTTCGGAAGCCATGCGAAGCCCATCACGAATAGTGGGACCTAGACCAAGGTTGTTGGCATGATGTTGAATAACAACCGGGAGGCGCTTCCCGTACGCCTCGATAATCTCTCTCGTCCGGTCGCTACTGCCATCGTTTACTACGAGAATGGAGAATGGTAGGTTCTCATCTTCTAGCGCATTGGAGATGCGATCCATTAGTCGGCCGATGTTTTCCTGCTCGTTGTAAGCGGCTTTTGCGCTGGCTGCGCCGGCCCGTGCGGCGGTTGTACGGGTCCGGCCTATCGGCCCCCTGATTGGGCGGCGAACCAACTGGCGACAATCGTTCTGCCGGAGAGCCACTACGCCGATATCATGATGTTCAAGTCTATCGATGGGCTTGCGGCCAACCGAATCCCGGGACGCAACTACCTGCCGCGCCAGCTTGCGCCCGGCAGGCATCGTGTCGTGATCTGGATTCGCACCCGCGGCGGTGATGGAGAGGTTCCGCTCTGGCTGGACGCGGAGGCGGGCAAGACCTATTTAGTGAAAAAGGAAATTCTCGGTTATGGTTACCACGCCTGGATCGAGGATCAGGACACCGGGCGGCAAGTGGGCGGCAGCGGCGAGCCCCCATCGCAATGAAGCCTCTTCTTTGGAAACATGCCGACGTGGCGCCACCGCGCGCGCCGCAGAGGCTGTCGTCCGGGCGCGCATATGATCAACCGGGTGGTGCGATCTGAACTACCTTCGCTTGGCAGCGTTGGTCGCGGCTGTGCTCTGCACCTCCTGTGTCACCTACCAGCAGCCCTTGAATCTGGCGCCGGATCAGCAGGCGGTGATCTCGCCATCCGAAAATCGCCGGGGCAGTGCGGTGATAATCGACAAGGTGGATGGCCTTCCGACGAGTTCGCGGCTTAGCCCGTTTCCGTTCCGCGGCCCTGTAATCGTCCGGCCCGGCAAGCATGTTCTGCGTGTTCGTGTGCTGCTGGTGATGGCCGAGGGTTTGGTCGATTTGTGGCTGCGGGCAGAACCCGGCAGGACCTATCGGATCGAAAGGGAAGTCCACGACAGGCAGTTCCGGGTCTGGCTGGTCGATGAAAATACCGGTGCAATTGTCGGCGGGCTCGAAGGCGGAGCGGACGAGCCGGAAAACTGAACTGCGGCGCCTGCCTGCGCCGCAGTTGAATACCAGCAACGGGCGGCTGTAGCCGGCTATCTCCGGCTACAGCCGCCGCGTGTCGCCCGGCGCCCGGCTTTAAGCCTTTTTCTTCGGAGCGTCGAAGTAGCTGCGCGGGTTCTTCACCAGCAGGGTGTCGATGGTGTCTTCCGGCACGCCGGCCTTGCGCATCGCCGGCAGGATGTTGCGCGAGATGTGGGCCATGTTCCAGTTCGGCGAGGCGGCGATCATGCCCGCCAGGGCGCCGGTATCGCGGCCGCGCCAGCACTCCACCGAGTCGTGCGACAGCATGATGCGGTCATAGCCGACGGCCAGCAGCCCCAGCAGCGAGGCCAGGCGCATCTTGTCGGAGGCGATGGACTCGATGCCGAAACGGTCGAAGCCGAGCCAGGCGCCGCGCTCGAGGATGTCGAAATAGTAGCGCATGTCGCCGACGCCGCAGGCGTGGCCGATCAGCACCTTGTTGAAGTCGACTTTCTCCTCGTCGAAGATGTTCAGGGTCTCGCGGCCGAACGGCTCCAGTTCGTCGTTGTGACACAGGATCGGCGCGCCGGTCGCCTTGCTGGCACGCGCGGCCGCGCGCAGGCACTTGATCTCGACGTCCTTGATGCCCTGGCCCCGGGGGGTGATGCCCGGAATGCCGCCGGTGGCGGTCTTGATGATGCCGGCCTTGATGCCGGTCTTGCCGATGCCGTCCTGGATCTCGTTGGCATAGACCTCGGCGATGCCGTCGACGTCCATGAAGCGGAAATGGATCGGGATGCCCAGCGCGTCGTTGTACAGGCCGGTGGCGATGACGATGTGCACGCCGGACTTCTGCGACATTTCCGCGGCGAATTCCGGATCGCGCCCCAGCTCCATCGGGCAGGGATCGACCATGCTGCGGATGCCGAGTTCGCGGATTTCCTTGAGCTTGCCGGTGACCTTCACGCCTTCTTTCTTGCGATCGAAGTCCTTGGGGTCGAACTCCCAGCCCGGCCAGCCGATGCCCAGGTGCTCGTGGATCAGCGTTGAGCCCAGTTCCTTTACATCGATGGGGCCGAGAACAGAATTGATCGACATGTTGCCTCCTCTCCTATGTAGTCTTGCTGCCGGTATGACGGATCGTATCAATGTTTCGCATGCTTGCGGCTGCCGCGCCCACCGGCGCCCGCCGGTGCCTGGAGCCGCATTGCCGGCCGAAGACGACGGCCGCCTAGCTGCGTTTCCTGGCGGAGGCTTCGTCGATTGCGCGCGCCGCCGCGCGGATCTGTTTCGCAGTGGCGGGCTCGCCGCCTTCCGCCATCACCAGCTTCGCCGCTTCCTCGACACACTGCGCATTGCTGCGCGGGTCGCCGAGCGGCGCGTCTTCGAGCCCGACCCGGACATGCACCCCGCGCGCAACGGCGGCAGGGATGAGCGGGCGGATGTCGAGCCCGAGGCCGGCGATCATGACCGGCGCGCCCGGCGCGCAGTCGGCGAGCAGCGCCAGGTGCGCTTCGAGCCCGTATGGCTTGGGCGGAAAGCCCCAGGCGTAGCCTTCCGAGAACATCAGCCGGTAGACCGGCACCGGCATGCCGGGATGCACCGCGGCGAGCGCGGCGCCGAGCCGGGTGAAGCCCGCCCCGTAGATGGCGTAACTTGGGCGCACGCGATGTTGCGCGGCGACTTCCAGGCCTTCGCGGATGTCGCTTTCCGGATTGAGATAGACAAAGCCCGCCTTGTCGCCCGCCCCCGCATCTCCAGATATGAGTGGTCGGTGTGGAGCTAGGTCCCGGAATCGGCGAGCCCGGCCGGCTTGCCGTCGCGCACCACGTTCGACAGGACCAGGATGTCGGCGTACTCGGGATGGTGGAACTGGTCGACCACGTGCGGCTCGGGC
>CAZNNJ010000751.1:0-3164 GCA_964574305.1 uncultured Rhodospirillales bacterium
CAACTGCTTGCCCGGCACGGCCCGGCCACCGCGGAAAGGACCATGGGTCCTGCAACCGTCGTGGCAATCTCCTGCCCAGGGGCCGCCAGTGCCACGCCTTTGTCACGGATGATCTTGCGGCCCAAGAGGTCGATCCCCTGGATCCCGTGCGTGCCCTCATGGATCGGGTTCAGCCGTTTGTCGCGATAGACCTGCTCGACATCGAAGTCTCTTGTATAGCCGTAGCCGCCATGGATCTGGATGGCATGGTCGTTGGCGGCGAGGCCGAATTCGGCCGGCCAGCTCTTGGCGACGGGGGTGAGCAGGCCCAGCAGGCTGGACAGGCGCGCGCGCTCGATCTCGTCGCCGGCGACACGCTCGCGGTCGATCAAATGCGCGCAGAACAGGATCAGCGACAGCGCCCCCTCGGCGAAAGCCTTCTGGGCCAGCAGCATGCGCTTGACGTCGGCATGCTGGATGATCGGACGCTGCGGCCGGCTCGGATCCTTGACCGCGGCCGGGCGGCCCTGCAGCCGCTCCCGCGCATAGTCCAGCGAATGGCGATAGCCGCGCGCGGCCAGCCCGGCGGCGCCCAGCCCGACGAAGATCCGCGCCTCGTTCATCATATGGAACATGATGGCGAGCCCGCGGCCCGCCTCACCCAGCCGCCAGCCAACTGCCCCATCCGCCTCGCCGAAATTGAGCAGGCAGTTGGGGATGCCGCGATAGCCCATCTTGTGATTGAGGCCAGCAACGCGGACGTCGTTGCGGGTGCCGTCGGGCAGCACCTTGGGCACGATGAACAGGGTGATGCCGGCTGTCCCCGGCGGCAGCCTGCCCTGCGCATCGGGGATTTTCGCCAGCACGAGATGAATGATGTTCTCGGTGACGTCGTGGTCGCCGCCGGAGATCCACATCTTGTTGCCGGTCAAGCGATAGCGCGACCCCAGCTCGTCTTCGCCGTCGGGCACGGCGCGGGTCATGATATCGGCCAGCGACGAGCCGGCCTGCGGCTCGGACAGGCACATCGTGCCCAGCGTCCGACCCTCGATTTCGGGCAGGGCGAAAGTCTCGATCTGGGCCTTCGTGCCGAACTTGACCAGCACGCGCGCATTGCCGGCGGTCAGCATCGGGAAGGCGGCGGTCGCGACATTGGCGGCCATGAAATGCGCCATCGCCGCCGCATCGACGACATGCGGCAGGCCGAGCCCGCCATGCTCAGGGTCGAAAGAGGCGGCGAACAGCCCGGCCTCGGCATAGGCCGCGATAGCCTGCTTGATCTCAGGCAGCACTCGGACGACGCCGTTCTCAAGCTCCGGTTCGATCCGGTCGGACTTCTTGTAATGCGTGGCGAACCGGTCCGCCGCCAGCTTTTCGGCCAGCTCAAGGATCGCGTCGAAGGTTTCGCGCGAATGGTCGGCGTAGGCCGGATGGCCGGTCAGCGCATCGGCGCCCAGCCAGTCATAGAGCCAGAAGGCGATATTGCGCGGATCGACGAACGACACGGTCAGATGGCCGTCGCGCCGCCGTCGATCGCCAATATCTGGCCGGTGATGTGCCCGCCGGCGTCCGACGCGAACAGAACGACCGTGCCCTTGAGGTCATTGTCGTTGCCCAGTTTGCCCAGGGGCGTGTTTTCGACAACGATGCCCTCGATCTTCTGCAGGATGACGGCGGTCAGCTTGGACGGGAAATAGCCGGGCGCGATGGCGTTGACGGTGATGCCGTAGCGGCCCCATTCGGCGGCCAGGCCCCTGGTCATGTTGACCATGCCGCCCTTGGCCGCAGTATAGCCGATCATGCCGCCCATCGAGACGTGGTGGCCCTGCAGCCCTTCGACCGAAGCGATGTTGATCACCCGGCCCCTCCCCTGCGAGATCATGTACTGCTTGGCGATCGCCTGGGTCAGCAGGAACGGGCCGGTCAGGTTGGTCGACAGCACCTTGTTCCAGCCGTCGATCGGATAATCCTCGGCATCGGCGCCCCAGCTGGTGCCGGCATTGTTCACCAATATGTCGACCCGACCGTAATTGGCCTTCAGCCAGTCGAGAAAGGCCGGCACGGTCTCGTTCCGGCTGAAATCGCCGGCCCAGGCCACCGCCTTGGCGCCCTGCGCGGTCAGCTTCGCGACCGCTTCGTCGAGCTCGTTCTGTTTGCGCGCGGTCAGGATCACGGTGGCGCCGAATTCGCCCAGCGCCTCGGCCATCTGGAAGCCCAGCCCGCGCGAGCCGCCGGTGACGATGGCGATCCGGCCTGTGAGGTCGAACAGCGATTTGAGCGGTACGGATGTCTCGATCATGGCCATAGCCTTATGAAAAGAAGGGGCGGACAATCGCAGCTTCTGTCCGACAGTTCAACAATTGGGGAGGCGCCAGCAAACCTCCAAGGCGCTTGCCCGGTCCCTGCCCCCGCCGTAATCTCGCGCGCAAACGATATGTTTGGCCAAGGGGCGGGAGGACTTATGTTCAAGCTGAAGATGACGGACGAGGAAGTCGTCGGCGTGATGACCGACATGACGGCCCGGATGGATCGCGCCGGCATGAAGGACGCCAACCGCCAGACCATGGTCAATCTGGCCGAACGGCTGATCGCGCTCTCGGACCAGGGCCGGCCGGAAGAGACCGACAGCTTCATGGAGGTCGACGCCCGCAACTATACCGACCCCGAAATCTTCGCCGCCGAGCGCCGGGCCATCTTCGACGAGACGCCCTTCGTCGCCGGCCTGTCGCAGGACATCGCCAACCCTGGCGATTACCTGAATATCGACGATTTCGGCACGCCCACGATCGTCACCCGCAACAAGCAGGGCCAAGTGAAGGCTTACGTCAATGCCTGCCGCCATCGCGGCGCCGCCCTGGTCTATGACGAGCGCGGCAATACCGGCGCCGGCTTCACCTGCCCCTATCACGCCTGGGCCTATGACCTGGACGGGAAGCTGAAGGGCATCAGCTGCAATTCCAGCTTCGGCGACCCGGACAAGACCGAGCACGGGCTGGTACCGCTGGACGCGATCGAGCGGCACGGCATCATCTTCGTCGCACCCAAGGCGGGGCTGAAGATCGACTGGGACGAATTCATCGGGCCAGAGCTGGACGCCGAGCTGCCGCATTGGGGCTTCGACAAGCTCTCCGGCGGCAAGGTCGGGCCGATCCCGCTCACGGGCAACTGGAAGCTGGTGCTCGAGA
>CAZNNJ010000752.1:0-3161 GCA_964574305.1 uncultured Rhodospirillales bacterium
CGAGGGCGTCGTGTCATTGTCAATCGTGCTCCTTTTCTGCTTGCTGATTGGACTCTCCCTTCGTACAGCGATCGGGCAAAAGACGCGAGCCAGTATCGAGAGCTCTGTACTCCAAAAGATCCCTGGTTACACGGTTTTTCGTGGGATGAGCCAGCAACTGGTCGGATCAAACACCAACTCCTGGAGGCCGGCACGATGCAAAACGGAGACATGAAGGAAAGCGTCAGGCGCGCCGTCGGTCGGCGATACAAAGCCAAACCCTTTGGCGGCATTGAACCACTTGAGGCGTGTACGGACGGCTAAGCCGCCACTTTCGTTATCAAATTCGTGACCGAACCGCGACAATGAACTAACCTTTGCCAGAGGATAGTCCAACTCCACTAGGAACTGGTACTTAACTTTATCCCTCGGAATGCGCGAACGCCAAACGGTTTTTTAAGTCCCGACGCGATAATTTTAAACTTTTTGCATTGTAAACGACGGGACGGCAGGCTCACTTGGTATTGCGCGTGTTTCGCTTATCGATTTGGGGAAGATTCTGAAGATGACGGCGGTTCCCAAGACCGAGGACAACGCGTGGCCCTGGCTGGCCCATTACCCGGCAGACATGAACTGGCATGCCGACCTTCCGGTCAAGCCGCTCTATGCCCTGCTCGACGACACGGTGGCGAAGCATCCGCACCAGCCGGCGTTCGATTTCATGGGCAAGAAATGGACCTATGCCGAGCTGGGCCAGCTTGTCGACCGGTTCGCCTGCGGCCTGAAGAAACTGATCAAGCCGGGCGATCGCGTCGGCCTTCTGCTGCCTAACTGCGTCTATTACCCGGTCGCCTATTTCGCCATCCTGAAATGCGGCGGCACGATCGTGAACTGCAACCCGCTCTATACCGAGAGCGAGCTCAAGCATCAGATACTGGATAGCGGCGCCCAGGTGATGGTGACGATCGACGTCACCCCGATCGCGGGCAAGCTGATCGCGCTGGCCGATGTCTGCAAGCTGAACACCGTCATCTTCTGTCCGATGGCGGACATCCTGCCCTTCCCGACCAGCCTGCTCTACAAGCTGGCCAAACGGAAGGACATCGCCAGGGTGCCGGCCGACCCGCGCTTCGTCCGCTACGGCCAGGTGACCGCCAATGACGGCAGGATCGTGCCGCATTCGGTCGACCCGCACCGCGACATCGCCGTGCTGCAATATACCGGCGGCACCACGGGCACGCCCAAAGTGGCGATGCTGACCCATGCGAACCTCTACGCCAACGCGGCACAGATGGAGGAATACTCGATGGAGATGACGCCGGGCGTCGACAAGATGCTGGCGGTCATCCCGTTCTTCCACGTCTTCGCCATGACCTCGGCGATGAACAACCCGATCATGTGCGGGCTCGAGATCGTCGCCCTGCCCCGCTTCGACGTTCGCCAAGTGCTACAGACGATCGACAAGAAGAAGCCGACGCTGTTCCCCGCCGTTCCCACCATCTACACGGCGATCAGCAACTATCCCCAGCTCAAGCAATACGACATCTCCTCGATCCGGCTCTGCATCTCGGGCGGCGCGCCGCTGCCGCTGGATGTGAAGGAGACGTTCGAGCGGCTTACCGGCTGCCAGCTGGTCGAGGGATACGGCCTGTCGGAAACCTCGCCGGTCGCCTGCTGCAACCCGCCGCTGGGCGTCAGCAAGTCGGGCTCGATCGGCATCCCGGCGCCGCAGACGATCGTCGAGATCATCTCGATGGAGGATCGCGTCACGCCGGTGCCGCAGGGCCAGCCCGGGGAGCTGTGCATCCGCGGACCCCAGGTGATGGCCGGCTATTGGGAAAAGCCGGAGGAGACCGAGTACGCCATGGTCGGCGGCCGTTTCCACACCGGCGACATCGCGACGATGGACGAGGATGGCTATATCTTCATCGTCGACCGGCTGAAGGACATCGTCATCGCGTCCGGCTACAAGATCTATCCGCGCAAGGTGGAGGAGGAGATCTATCGCCACCCCGCGGTCGAGGAGGCGGTGGCCGGCGGCGTGCCTGACAAATATCGCGGCGAGACGCTGAAGGTCTGGATCAAGCTGCGCGAGGGCCAGACCCTGACGGCCGACGCGCTGAACGATTTCCTCAAGGACAAGCTGTCGCCGATCGAGCTGCCCAAGCTGATCGAGTTCCGCGACAAGCCGCTGCCCAAGACGCTGATCGGGAAGCTGTCCCGCAAGGACCTGATCGCCGAGGACGTCGCCAAGGCGAAAAAGCCTGCTTAGCCAAGCTGACGCACCTGAAACCGCTTGTGTCGTACAATCCGCGCACTATTTAGCGCGATATCATGGCTCAAAACCCCACCGGCGCACCGCGGTGGCCGTTCAATCAATCCAAACGCGACTTAGACAGTCGGAGACAATAATTTCATGACAAACGCCGTCATCACCCACTTTCGCCGCTCGCCGTTCCACTTCGCCACCAAGGGTGCCTTGGCCAAGACAAGGCCAGACGATATCGCCGCCCAGGTGATCGCGAAACTGGTCGCCGACAGCGGTGTGAAGCCCGAGGACATCGAGGACCTGATCCTCGGCTGCACCTTCCCCGAGGCAGAGCAGGGCCTCAATCTGGGCCGCATCCTGGGCTTCATGACCCATCTGCCGCTCTCGGTCGCTGGCACGACGGTGAACCGCTTCTGCGGCTCGTCGATGACGGCGATCCATATGGCGGTGGGCGCGATTTCCGCCGGAGCCGGCGACGTGTTCATCTGCGGCGGCGTCGAGTCCATGAGCCGCGTGCCGATCCCGGGCTTCAACCCTTCGCCCAACCCCGCGCTCTATAAGGAATATCCCCAGGCCTATATCTCGATGGGCGAGACCGCCGAGAACCTGGCCAAGAAGTACCAGATCAGCCGCTTGAGCCAAGAAGAGCTGGCCGTCACCTCGCACCAGCGCGCCGCCGCGGCCGCCGCGGCCGGCAAGTTCACCGACGAGATCGTGCCGATCCAGACCAAGGGTGGCGTGGTGTCGACCGACGGCACGATCCGCCCCGATACCAGCCTGGAAGGACTGGCCGGGCTGAAGCCCGCCTTCGACACCGCGGGCTCGGTTACCGCCGGCACCTCCTCCCCGCTGACCGACGGGGCTTCGGCCGTGCTGGTGATGTCCGAGGATTATGCCAAGGCCAACGGCTTCA
>CAZNNJ010000753.1:0-3142 GCA_964574305.1 uncultured Rhodospirillales bacterium
CGGGCACCGCCCTCGCCGACCGCCATTACATCTACGTGAATTCCGGCGCAGGGGCGATCGCCTTCGGCGAGCCGCGCAGTTTTGGGGCGAACCTCACCTATGCCTACTGACCCATCGATGGACAACGGAACCGTCCATGTGCGGGCCTATGACCTGCCGCTGTCGATCTATATGAGCGAACAGGCCCAGCAGCTCTTCCGGGAGCGCGCATCACGGCTACCTCAGGTTGGACCGAGTGCGTCGATCGCCGAATACAGACAGGCGATGAACGAGCACTTTTATCGGCCGCGCCTCGAGCGGGCCTTGCAGCGGTTTCCCGCCGAGATCCGCTCGGAGGTGATTGCCGGCGTGCGGGTCGATCGCGTGACGCCGAAAGCCGGCATACCGCCGGCCAATCGCGAACGCGTTCTAATCAATCTGCACGGCGGGGGCTTCCGAATCGGCGCTGGCTTGGGGGCACAGCTCGAATCTGTGCCGATAGGTGTGGCGGCCGGAATCGAGGTGATTGCCGTCGATTATCGGCAGGGTCCCGAGTATGAATTTCCCGCTGCCAGCGAGGATGTCGCTGCCGTCTATCATACGCTGCTTGAACGCTACGATCCGAAAAAGATCGGCATCTATGGGCTCTCGGCCGGCGGTGTCCTGACGGCAATGACCATCGCCTGGCTCGATCGCCACAATCTGCCCAAGCCGGCCGCGATCGGCCTGTTCTGCGCGCCGGCCGACAATCTATGGGGCGGAGATTCCCGTTTCGGCACACCGGCGTTGTTCGGCTTTCCGGCACCTCCGGCCGCGCCGAATCCGCCCGATACCGGCATGCCGTATGTCCGCCAGAAAGACTTGCGCGATCCCCTAGTGTCTCCGGCGCTCCATCCCGATCTGCTGCCCCGCTTCCCGCCGACGCTGGTCATCACCGGGACCCGCGCCGGCGAAATGAGCGCCGCCGTCCACACGCATGCGCGGCTGACCGCCGCCGGCGTCGCGTCCGACCTGCATGTCTGGGAAGGCATGTGGCACGGCTTTCTCGAGGAGTTCGAACTCCCGGAGTCCGAGGAGGCGCGCAATGTGATCGTGCGGTTCTGGAACCGGCACCTGGAATGGTAAGCGGCCGCGGATCCTGCCAGCCGCGGCATCACTCAGCATGCGGCTGCAGCTTGTGGCGCCGACCGTGTAGTGTCTGGGCGTACATAAAGGCGATTGAGTAAAGACAATCTTAGGTCTTTCATCAGCGTGTCGAAGTCGTTGTTGCGAACGGATCGACTTAGGACACGAAGATGCCGCCAACGGATGAGCTGACCTACAAATTTACTGCTCGCCAGGTCGCCGAAAATCTTCGCATCAGCTTGCGAACGCTTCGCCGATACCTCCAGAGATGCGAAGAAATTAGGCCTATTCGCGCAGGAAGGGATTTGCTCTTTACGAAGGATGATGTGGAAGCTTTGGAGGAGGCACGTCGAAAATGCCCCTTGAACTCATCCCGCCCGGAAAGCGGAAGAACAACCCCTTCTATCTCGTCCGAGGCACGATCAACGGACGAGACATTGAGGTCTCTGCGAAAACGCGCGACGAAACGGCTGCTCGCATCTTCAAGAACAACCTCGAAACCCGGCTCCTGAAAGACCGAATCCCGGAGGCAGGTGAAGAGGTCAGTTTCAGACGTACGGCCGAACTCTACTTCGCGTTCAAGCGCCTCAAGGCGGCCGATGAGAGACGCATTCAGCGTCTGGTCGACCACATCGATCCGAAAGGGCTGAAGCTGGTCAGCAATGTCGTCCAAGCCGACCTCGTCTCGGCAGCCAACACGCTCTATCCGACCGCCAAGCCCGAAACCAAGAATCGCTGGGCGATCAAGCCCGGCGCGGCAATCATCCATTATGCCGCCGACAACAAATGGTGCGGCTGGGAGCGTGTGAAGAAATTCCGGGAAGGTCCGGTGCTGACCCGGGCCTCGAACGACGCAACCGCTGTAGCCATCCTCACGGCGTTGCGGGCCAAGGAAGCCGCCACGCCGGACTCGAACCAGCGTATCAAAACGCTGGAGCGGAAGAAGCAGCTTTTGATCCTTTGGCTGTTTCGGCACTGGAACAGGATCAGCGACATCCTCCGGGTCGACTGGAGCGACCTGGACCTGCCAGGTGGGCTCTACCGGATGTATATCGGCAAGAAGCGGGTGATCCGTGAGAAGCCGATCGACAGCGAAGTGCTGGCGGTGCTCGCGAACGAGCCGGTCAAGACCGGCCGGCTCTTCCCCTGGCAGAACAAAGAGAACGTCTATCGCTGGCTGCGGCCGCTGACCAAGGAGCTCGGCGTCAAGTTCACGCCGCACATGGCCCGGCATTATGGCGGAAAGCTTCTGAACCGCAATGGTGAGGGGCTGAAAACCATCATGGGCGCGCTCGATCACTCGGACGCCAAGAGTTCGCTGCGCTACCAGGATGCCGATCAGGACATCGTGCGTGAGGCGATGGAGCGCGGTCGCGAGCGGCGGCAAACGGGCCTACGCCCGGAGCGGCGGGGGAAAGTCCAGTCAGACGACGGCTAAGATTCCGATCTTTTCGTACCTGAGGAACGGGGAGACCGGAAACCTCATGGAAGGCTCGCCCTTAAAACTTCTCACCGCGCGGGGGGGAGGGGGGGGGAATGGCTGGGGAATCCCTTTCAAAACGCGCAGAAAACTGCGCTTCGCCTCTGCCCTCAGGAGGCAGTGATCGCAAAATCCAACCTTGCGGGCCCCGACAGGTCGCGCCTAATTCCGATCTTCGCGTACTTGAAGAACGGGAACATCGTTTCGTGTGAGCTGAGCGTCGGGGAAACGGTGGGGGAAAGGCCAGCTAAGCGCCTACAAAAATTGGAAGTGTAGCTGCCCTTAGACGGCAGAGGTCCAAAGTCAATCCATTTAGTCCTAGGACCTGGCCCCGGCGGCATGCTTTGCAGCCTGCCAGACAAAGGTCATGGCAGGCCCTAGCGTTGAACCCGGGCCTGGATAGGTGGGCAAGATCGCGGCCGCCGAATTGCCAACCGCGTAGAGGCCGGGAATGGGATTGCCGCTAATGTCCAATACGCGCGCGTCAGTGTCGATAGCGAGCCCGCCGTGGGTTCCGAAGTCGCCGGGATCGATCTTCATCGCGTAGAACGGCGGCTG
>CAZNNJ010000754.1:0-3138 GCA_964574305.1 uncultured Rhodospirillales bacterium
AGCAAAACGAGTAAGTCGTAGACCATGATCGACGAGGACGAATCGGGACCTCTCTGGGATGAACGCCCGCGCAGGCGGCGCTCGCACCCCGTCCTGCGTTTTGTCGGGAAATGGCTGCTGGTCGCCGCGATCTGGATGGTCGCGGGCATCGGCATCCTGCTGGCCGTCTATGCCTCCGACCTGCCCGACGTGCATCAGGTCGCGGGACTGAAGAAACGGCCGGGCATCACCCTGCTGGCGGCCGACGGCTCGGTGCTCAGCCAATCGGGCGATCTCTATGGCAACACGCTGGCCGTGTCGGAGCTGCCGCCCAACCTGGTCCACGCCGTCGTTTCGATCGAGGACCGGCGCTTCTACCACCATTTCGGCGTCGATCCGTTCGGCCTGCTGCGCGCGCTGATCACGAACGCGCGCCGGGGTTATACATCGCAGGGCGGCTCGACCCTGACGCAGCAGCTGGCCAAGAACATGTTCCTGACGCCGGAGCGCACTTTCAAGCGCAAGCTGCAGGAGGCGCTGCTGGCCGTGCAGCTGGAGCGCTATTACACCAAGGACCAGATCCTGACCGGCTACCTGAACCGGGTCTATCTGGGCGGTGGAGCGTTCGGCGTCGATGCGGCGGCCAAGACCTATTTCGGCGTCCCGGCGACGCAGCTGACCCTCCAGGAATCGGCGATCATCGCCGGCCTGCTCAAGGCGCCGTCGAAATACTCCCCCGCCAGCGACATGAAGGCCGCGCTCGATCGCGCCCAGCTCGTGCTGCAGGCGATGCATGACGAGGGCTATATCGACGACAAGCAGATGCTGGAGGCGATGTCGGCCCCGCCGCCCGAGATCCATCCGGCCACGCTGAGCAAGAACGCCCATTACATCGCCGACTGGGCGGCATCGCAGGCCCAGGCCTATATCGGTACGATCGACCGTGACGTGGTCGTCCAGACCACGATCGACACCCGCCTGCAGCGCCTGGCGGAGCAGAAGGTCTACGACACGCTCACGGGGCCGGCTGTGAAGCTCAAGGCAAGTCAGGCGGCGCTGGTGTCGATGACGCTGGACGGCGCGGTGCGCGCCATGGTCGGCGGCCGCGACTATGCCGAGAGCCAGTTCAACCGCGCCACCCAGGGCGAGCGCCAGCCCGGCTCGTCCTTCAAGCCCTTCGTCTATCTGGCGGCCTTGCAGCGGGGGCTGAGGCCCGACAGCCTGGTCGACGACAGCCCGATCCATATGGGCACATGGTCGCCGGAGAATTTCGAGCCCGGCTTCCACGGCATGGTGCCGGCCCGCCAGGCGCTGGCCGAATCCATCAACACCGCCGCGGTGCGGGTGCTCGACTTCGCCGGCATCGACAATACCCGCAACGTCGCCCGGCGCCTTGGCATCACCGAGCCGATCCCGCGCGACCTATCGATCGCGCTCGGCACCTGCGACGTCACCCTGCTGGAGATGACCGGCGCCTATGCCGCCTTCGCCAATGGCGGCCTCGGCGTCCTGCCGCATGCGATCGAGCGGATCACCGATACGTCGGGCAAGGTGCTCTATCAGCGCCAGGGCGGCGGTCCCGGCCAGGTCGCCCCGCCGGAGCAGGTGGGCGAGCTGGTCGGCATGATGACCGACGTCATCGCTTACGGCACCGGCAAGGCGGCCAAGCTGGACCGGCCGGCGGCAGGCAAGACCGGCACCAGCCAGGATTACCGCAATGCCTGGTTCATCGGCTTCACCGCCGACCTGGTAACCGGCGTGTGGTTCGGCAATGACGACAACAGCCCGATGAAGAGGGTGACCGGCGGCATGCTGCCGGCCCACACCTGGCACGAATTCATGGCCACCGCCGAGACCAACCTGCCGGTCCGCGACCTGCCGGCGCTGGCCCGGATGCCACAGGCCGTGGTGGCGGAAGCCGGACCGGAAACGATGCCCAATGGGCCGATGCCGGTTGGCCCCCCCGGCTTCCAGCCGACCGCCCCAGCCCCGGCGCAGGAGGAGGACGGCCTGATCGGACGCTTGCTGCGGGGGCTGACGGGCGAGTAATCCTGGCCCGACATGATCGCAACCGCCCACCCCCAGCATTCGGCCCCCCACCCCGCCATCTTCACGCATGAGCAGGTCATCCGGGTCATGTGGGGCATCGGGCTCTGCATCTTTCTGTCGGCGCTGGACCAGACCATCGTCGTGCCCGCCGTGCCGGCGATGGCCGGCGAACTCAAGGGCTTCGGCCAGCCGTCCTGGATCGTCGCGGTCTATCTGCTGACCTCGACCGCGGCGACGCCGATCCTGGGCAAGCTCAGCGACAGCCACGGCCGGCGGCGGCTGATCCTGGCCTCGATCATCATCTTTACCCTGGCCTCGCTGCTCTGCGCGCTGGCGCGTTCGCTGCCGGCGATGGTCGCGTTCCGCGCCCTCCAGGGCATCGGCGGCGCCGGCCTGATCGCCATGTCGCATGCGGTGATGGCGGACGTCGCCTCGCCGCGCGAACGCGGGCGCTATCAGCTTTATCTCAGCGGTACCTGGGGCGCGGCCGCCATCGTCGGGCCGCTGGCCGGCGGCTGGCTGACCGACCACCTGACCTGGCGGGCAATCTTCTGGATCAACCTGCCGCTGGGCCTCACGGCGTTCATGCTGACCCTCAAGGCGCTGGAGATATTACCCCGGCGCCTGCGTCACGGCGGCGTCATCGACTATCCGGGCGCGGCGCTGATGACCGTCGCGGTCACCGCCGGCCTGCTGCTGATGAGCTGGGGTGGCAACGAATACGATTGGACCTCGCCGGTCGTCCTCGGCCTGGGCGCGGTCTCGGTGCTGGCCGTCATGCTGCTGGTCCGGATCGAGCCTGCCTTGCCCGATCCACTGTTCCCCGGCCGGCTGTTCGCCAACTTCATCGCCGTCTCGGGCTTCGCCCTCTCCTTGTGCAACGCCGTCGCCATGCTGGGCACGACCTTCCTGCTGCCGCTCTATTTCCAGTTCATGCGCGGCGCCGATGCCTCGTCCTCCGGCATCCTGCTGATGCCGTTCCTGCTCGCCTTCGTCGTCTGGTCCTATGTCGGCGGGCGGATGGCGCGGCGGCTGGGGCGGGCGAAATGGCTGATGGCCGCGGCCTCCGCAATCACGGCTGCGGGCCTCGCGGCGATGGCAACTGCCGGG
>CAZNNJ010000755.1:0-3132 GCA_964574305.1 uncultured Rhodospirillales bacterium
GACGATGGACCTGGCCGGCAACGATGTCGGCCATGCCATCCGCAACCGGCAGGCGATCGAACGGCCCGGCCGGGCGCATTCGAAAATCCCAGACCGCGTCGCCGAGATGGGGCGCCTGGGTCAGAAGACCGGCTTGGGTTTCTATCGCTACGACACGGCGACCCGGGCGCGAACACCCGACCCCGACATCGCCGCGCTGGTCGAGGACCATGCGCGCGAGATCGGCCTTGGGCGCCGGCCGATCGGCGATGCCGAGATCGTCTCGCGCTGCGTCCTGGCGCTGGTCAATGAGGGGGCGAAGCTGCTCGCCGAGGGGATCGCGCAGCGCGCCTCCGACATCGATGTGGTCTACCGCAACGGCTACGGATTTCCGGCGGCGCGTGGTGGCCCGATGTTCCATGCCGACACGCTGGGACTGGCCGGCGTGCTGGCCGCGATCGACCGCTACCGCTTCGGATATCACGGCGAATTCTGGCTGGCCGCACCGCTGTTGCGGCTTTGCGCCGACCAAGGACAGCCGTTGAGTGCGTGCGTTGCGCATTGAAAAAGTAAACACGTTATGATTTTATAAACACAAGAACAGGGCTGGCTTCGCGGCCTGCCGATAATGAATGCGGAGGAGGTTTCGATGGCCGGACACGCCGAGCAGATGCATCTGGTGCGCCGCGATCTCTGTCGCCGGGCGGTGGCGCATGCGCGGGACGGAACCACCGACATGGCGGCCGACGCGATGCATAACGACGTCGCCGCCTATATCGATCCCGAGCGTTACGCGCGGGAGTTCCAGACCCTGTTCCGCGAGATGCCGCAGGTCGTCTGCCTGTCGAGCGACCTGCCGGAACCGGGGAGCTTCCGCCTGTTCGACGATGCCGGGGTGCCGATCGTGGTCGTGCGCGGCAAGGACGGCGCGGTCAGGGCTTTCCTCAATATCTGCACGCATCGCGGCGCGCGCCTGGTGCGCACGACGACCGGCAAGGCGAACCGGATGACCTGCTGGTTCCATGGCTGGACCTTCGATTCGACCGGCCGCGCCATCGGCGTGCCGCAGGAGGACCATTTCTGCGGCAAGATCGAGGAGCAGAAGCAGCTGATCGCCTGCCCGGCGGCCGAACGCCACGGGCTGGTCTTCGTTCAGCCGACGCCGGGCTCGACGATGGATCTCGACGCCCATCTGGGCGTGTTCGGGCAGCAGCTCGACATGCTGGACCTGGATGAGGCGCGTCAGGTGCGCGAGGGGGAGCTGCGGGTCTCGTGCAACTGGAAATATGCGCTGGACACGTATTTCGAGAATTATCATTTCGCCGTCCTGCACCAGAAATCGCTCGCCCCGCTCTTCGTCAACGACGTGTCGCTCTACGATTCCTGGGGCCTGCATCATCGCCTCGTCTTCGCCCCGCGCGCCGCTAGGGACTGGGTCGGGAAGCCGGAAACGGAGTGGCTGATCGACACGTTGGGCACGCCCTATTTCATCTTTCCCAACACGATTATCTTCACCGGGTCGCTCAAGCCCAACGCGTCCTACGTCACGACCTTCCGGCTGTTTCCTGTCGGCGTCGGCGAGATGGTGACCCGCATGACCAGCTATGCGCCGCACGGCATGAACTCAGCAGAGGATCGCGCCGAGGTCGAGGCCGCTTTCCTGGCGATGGCCGACCTGGTGGGCAAGGAGGACTACGCCGTCACCGGCGAGGCCTGGCGCAATTTCGCGGCGATGCCGAAGGGATCGAAGGTGGTCTATGGCCGGCAGGAGATCGCCGTCCAGAACTTCCATCGCAAGCTCGACGCCGTTCTCGCTGCCGCATAACCAAGCAAAGGGGAAGACATGTCGTTGGAACAGCAGGTCCGCCGTCTGACCGACCGGACGGATATTCTCGAAATGCTCTATACCTACACGCGCCACGCCGACCGGCTGGATTGGGACGGCATGGTGTCGCTCTTCAGTGAGGATTGCACCGTCAGCTATGTCGAGGGCGAGCTGCCGATGGTCGGGCGGGCCACACTCCGCGAGATGCTCTCGACCTACCTGCCCAATTCGGTCAGCAGCATCCATTACCTGTCGAACAGCCAGGTCCGCTTCGAAAGCGACGATGCCGTCGCCGTCCACACCTACATGTATTCCTGGCAGCGTTTCAAAACCTACCCGGTCGCGGCCGACTGTCATCGCTATGGCCAGTATGAGATGCGGCTGATCCGGACGCCCGAAGGATGGCGCTTCACCCATATGCGGCTGCTGTCGCACGGCGAATATGGCGGCGCCCGCATCGCCGAGCAGATGGACCGGCCCTGGCCGCCGGTCTTCGACGGCATCGGCCGATAGGAGCGTCCCATGAGCGAAGAATTGCAGGTCGAGCCGACGCTGGTCCGCACCCGCGATATCGCGCTTTCCGGCCTGACCGCGAAACCGCCGGGCCGGCCGCCCAAGGGGCTGATCCTGGCGCTGCATGGCGGCAGCTATTCCGCCGGCTATTGGAATTATGCCGACGAGAGGGGATCGTCGCTGATGGCGCTCGCGGCCTCTCTGGGCTTCGCCGTGCTTGCGGTCGACCGACCAGGCTACGGCGCGTCGCAGGATTTCGATCCGGCCCGCCTCGGCCTCGCCGCGCAGGTCGGGTACCTGTTCGATGCGATCGACGCCTGGGGCCACGAAAACGATTTCCACGGCCCGGCCTTCGTCATCGGCCATTCGATCGGCGGAATCCTGACCCTGCTGATGGCGGCGCATGCGCGCGGTTCCCGCCTGTCGGGGGTCGATACGCTGGGTGTACCGTTCCGCTTTCCGGACACCACCGCCGGCGCCGAGGTCAATTCCTGGACGATGACCGGAACCCATGTGCCGTTCCCGGATGAGGCGGCCCGGAAATGGCTGCTGTTCGGCCCGGACTCGACCTATGACGCGGCGGCCTTCGCCTACGATTCCACTTTGCCGCGGCCGATGCCGGTGGCGGAATATCGCGATGCGCTCGCCATGCCGGCCGTCTGGGCGGATGTCCTGCCACGCATCCGCATCCCGGTTCAGTTCACCCTCGCCGAGTTCGAGGTCATGCAGGCAACCGGATGGGACACGCTACGCGAGGTCGAGGCGCTGCTGTCGAACAGCGCCAATGCCACCGTCCGCCTGCAGAGGGCATCTGG
>CAZNNJ010000756.1:0-3131 GCA_964574305.1 uncultured Rhodospirillales bacterium
GTCAATGGGAAGGGCAACATGGAGGAGGGCGAGGCGATGGCCGACCTCGGCGGAACGGTCATTGCCCATCGCGCCTTCCTGAAGACGCCGCAGGCCAAGGCTGGCAAGCCGATCGACGGGCTGACCCCCGACCAGCGCTTCTATGCCAGCTTCGCCCAGATCTGGGAGCAGAATATCCGCCCGGAGGAGGCCCGCACCCGCGCCATCTCCGACCCGCATCCGCTGGCGAACTTCCGCGTCGTCGGCACCATCGGCAACGTCCCGGGCTTCGCCTCCGCCTATCAGTGCGCGCCGACCAGCCTGATGGTGCGCAAGGAAGTGTGCAAGATCTGGTAACTGGCGTTACCTGAGGTCACCCCTCCGGAAAGAACTCCTCCAGCGTCTGCGCGGCCTGAGTGACCGGCCCCAGCCAGTCGCCCGGATGCGTCTGGCGGAAGATCATCAGGGTCGGGTACCAGGGGCTGTCGCCGCGGCCATAGAGCCAGCGCCAGCAATTGTCGTAGCGGTCGAGCAGGAAGACCGGCTTGCCCATCGCCCCGGCCAGGTGGGCGACGGCGGTGTCGACCGAGATCACCGCATCCAGGTTGGCGACGATCGCGGCGGTGTCGGCGAAATCCTTCACTGCCCCCATCGGGTCGTGCATGCCGCCGGCGATCTGGCCGCGCGCCGGCCCGGTCTGCAAGCTGACGAAGCTAAGACCGGGTGTGACGGTGAGCGGCAGCAGCATCCTGAAGGGCAGGCTGCGCCGCCGGTCGAGCGCCTTGGCCGCCGGATCGCCTGACCGGGAGGCGCCGGCCCAGACCAGCCCGACCCTGGGTCCTGGCGGCAGGCGCGCCGCCCATTCCGCGGTCAGCGTGGCGTCGGCGCTGATATAGGCGCCGTCGGCGGGAATGGTCTCGATCGACGTGTCGAAGACATAAGGCAGGCTGCCGATCGGGCAGTGATAGTCATATCGCGCCGGGTCGGCGCTGCCGGTCAGCACCTCGTCTATGTCCACCTGGCAGCGAATCAGCCGCGCCAGTTCCCGTGGCGCGTTCAGCACGATCCTGGCCCCGGTTACGGCCAGCAGTTGGGCATAGCGCAGGAACTGGATCGTATCGCCGAACCCGTCCTCATGCCGGATCAGGATGGTGCGGCCCGACAGGTTGCCCAGATGCTTCAGCTTGGGCAGCATCGGGATCGGGGATGTCGTCCCACGTCCCGGCTGCTGATGCCGCCATTCATTGGCGGCCCAGCCTTCCAGCAAGTGGCCGGCCTTGAGTAGCACCGCGGCGTGGTCGAGATTGAAGCCGACATCGGCCGGCGATAGGCGGAGCGCGTCGGCGACGGCCGCCAGCGCCTCGTCGAACCGTCCCTCTACCGCCAGCGTGCGGCCGAGAGCGGCATGGGCGTCGGCGTTGACGGGATCGGTGGCGACCGCCTGGCCGAAGGCGTCGATCGCTTCCTCGATCAGTCCCTCGTCGGCCAGGGTCCGGCCCTGCGCGCGCAGACATTCCGCCAGGAGCGCGCGTGCGCCTGTGTCGTCAGGGTCGGCTTTCAGAAGCGTCCGGCAGACGGCGGCGCACTGGTCCAGGCGTCCGGCCTCAAGATGTTCGCGTGCGGTTCCGATGGTCTGCATAGTGCCCGGCCAGGTTGTTCAGCGGGCGGCGTCCCAGATCTGGTGAACGCCCACCACCACGTATTCTACGGCGACGGCGGCCAAAAGGATGCCGAGCAGGCGTGTTGTTATGGCGACGATGGTCGGCCCGATGATCCGGCCCAGCCGCTCGGCGGCCAGGAAAGTGACGAGGGTGATGAGCAGCACCGCTACGATCGCGGCCAGCACGATACCCTGCTCGACCATCTCGCCCTTGTGCCGGCTGGTCAGCAGCAGGGCCGAGGTGATCGCACCGGGTCCGGCGATCAGCGGAATGCCCAAAGGAAAAATGCCGAGGTCTTCGGAATGCGACTCGTCCGGGACGTTCTCCGCAGCCTCCTGCCGGCGGGCGATGCGCCGCTGGAACATCATCTCGATCGCCAGCATGAACAGCAGCGCCCCGCCGGCGGCGCGGAAGGCCGGCAGCGAGATGCCGAGCGCCCCCAATATGCGCTCGCCGCCCAGCGCGAACAGCATCAGGATGCCGGCGCCGACCGTGACGCCGCGGATGGCGAGCCGCCTTTTGTCGCGCCGCGTCATCCCGGCCGCCAGCCCGTTGAACACCCCGATCAGCCCGATCGGGTCGATGATGACGAAGAAGGTGATGAAGCTGTTGATGGCCAGATCGAACAGCGGGGAAATGGGCGGCAACCGATCTATCCTTATGCAGTGCGTGGCACGCTATCTGTCCATGGGTTCAGCACCGAGACTTTCGCCGCCAAGACGTCGTCCAGATTGCGGGTCACAACGCAAAGGTAGTCAACCGCAGCTGTCGCGGCAATGAATAGATCAGGCTGCGAAAATATATGGTTTTGGCTGCGGCCGAGCTTGATCATTCTGCGCCAGGTCAGAATGACCTGCTCGTCGACTTCGAGTATCCGATTGGCAAACCACGAACGTAGCGTGCCATTTAGCCAGTTTTCGAGCTCGGCGCGAAAGTTATCCTGACCCGTGAGTTCTTCTATATCGAAGCGTATCTCCGCCAGGGTGACCGTGCTCAGGAAGAAGCTGTTTGGAGTGTGTCGCTCACTCCAGGATTTCACATGGGCGTCGCATCGTGGCTTGCGAAGCTCGGAAATGACATTGGTGTCGAGCAACCAACCCTTCATAGCTCAACGTCACGCACCGGTGCGCGGACGCTTTCACGCTCTAAGTCGAGCTTGCTGAGAGGAGATTCAGAAAAAAGCGCATGCAGGCTTGGTTGCGCGGCCGTCGCAGCCAACCGGTCGAATTCGGCTGCGGCAACTACGACGACCGCATCCCTGCCGTGGACTGTGACACGCTGCGGCCCTTTCTCCTGCGCATCGCGAACGACGGCGCTGAAATGCGCTTTAGCGTCCTGCAGCTTCCAGGTCGATGAATTTGTCGAATGAACCATCGGTTCCATATATTCTGACTAGACTGGTCAGAATATATGATCTCTCAGCTCAACAATCAAACCCTCCAGCCGCAGGCGGCCAGCTTGCGCACGAGCAGCTCCGGTTGCGCCGTGACC
>CAZNNJ010000757.1:0-3129 GCA_964574305.1 uncultured Rhodospirillales bacterium
AGCGGTAGATGCCGAACAGGAAGACCCAGACGACATAGGTGCCGGCGGCGATCGCCATCAGGAAGCGGGCGAGCAGCGGATCGACCAGCTTGCGGCCCGGCGGCTCCTTGAACAGGGTCGCGACCGCCGCGACCGGGATCGCGATATAGGCGAGCAGGATGTGGATGTCGCGGAAATGCCATTCCGCCACCAGCAGCGAATCCTGGCTGAACAGGAACGGGAACAGCAGGCGCGTGCCCCAGGTCTTGGGCAGGAATGTCTCGTCGCGGAAGCTGCCCGGGCCGACCAGCGGCGATTTGAACAGGTCGTTGAAATAGGGGAACACGGGGTTCCGGGCATACTCCCACATCGCCCAGTACCAGTAGCCGCCGAACACGGCGACGCCGAGCGTCACGCCGAGGCCGAAGGCGACGGTGCGCTGAAGCCGGTGCCAGACGCTGCCCGGCAGCACGAGCATGCCGAGCGTCCAGCCGACGGCATAGGGCAGCGCGGTGAGCTTGAGGCCCGGCGAGGCGCCGGTCAGGAAGCCGGCGATGGCGATCCAGAGGAGGTCCCTACCCTTTGCCCGGACCACCGCATCGAACCGGTCCATCAGCACGAACAGGCCGGCGATGGCGCCGAGGCCGGCGGCGATGTCGTCCGAGGTCTTGCCGATCTCACCCGCCGCGCCACCGCCGGTCAGCGCCGCCAGCGCGATCAGCACGGAAACCGACAAGCGCTGCTTCTTGTTCTCGAACCGGAACAGGCGATAGCCGATGCCGCCGATCAGCGCCGCGCCGATGCCGGCCTCGATGCCGAGAAAGGCCCCTGCCACCCAGGCGGGGAAATTTGCTCCCAGCAGGAACAGCGGCACGTCGAGGAACGGATTGTAATAGGTCGCGTGATGGGCGACCGAGATGTCGAAGCCGAGCCGGCCGGTCAGCAGCGAATATGGGTCGTACCAGTGGTAATTCTGGAAGTCCCACCCCGCCTCCTTGCCATAGACGAGCGCCCAGACCGCGAACAGCGGCAGGGCGGCGAAGGCCAGCAGCCAGCCGATCAGGCGGATGCGCGTCGGGCTGGGGGAGATGGGCTGAGTCGTGTCTGTTATGTCGGTCACCCTGCCGTCTTACCGGGTGATAATGTCCGAGCCAAGGCAAAGCGGTGTTCACTTCGGGGCGCGCGGGAGCAGGCTGGGTGCAATTCCCGTCTCGTGTACGGCCCGGCTTAAATACTATCCCCCGGCAATGGCGGTCTATCGGGTGCGCGCCTCAGAATCTCAAGTGCCGCTTCCGGATTGGCCCGCGCGACACGCGCTTCGATGTCGGCAATCGCTTTCATTTCGCCGAGGCGCTCCGCGATCAGCGAAGAGAAAAACTGGTTCAGCGAGGTTCCGTTCGCTTCTGCCAGTCGCTTGGCATCGGCCATGATGTGGTCGGGCAATCGCAAGGGATAGTTGCTCATCACGCTTCTCCTTTCCTCAACCGGGCCAAAAGGGCACCCGGCATAATTGCATCCACTCGGTAGAGGCCCCGGGCGGATCTGAAGTCTCGAACATTCATGGTCACGATCGCCTCGGCGCCGACTTGGACCGCACATTCCAGAACCATATCATCCGCCGGATCGCTAAGCGCAGGCCTCAGGCGTTTTCTGATCGGCCCGACGCGCATGGAGCCCAAGAGCAGGGCATCCAAAAGATTGCCCGGTTCCGCCCCTGTCCGCCAACTGGCCTCCCGTATCGCCGCCCGCTTCAGCACTGCCTCGTATTCGAGAGCCATTGCGACCGAAATGGCAAACGGCAATTGGCCGGACAAGGCATATTCGACAACACGAAATGACGCTCCGGTGCGCGACCAAAGGGCGGCGACGAGTATGTTCGTGTCCAGCACATACATGACGTCATATATAACGTCAGATTGAACTTTAGCAATGCAATGCGACGATCAAGAACGGATCGTGTTACGGCTGCGGAGTGGCCGACCTGAACACGAAATATTTCGACCCGGTGAAGTTGAACACCAGCCCGACGAAGGTGCCGGCGACGACTCCCAGCAGCGGGATGCGGTGGAACAGCGCCAGGTTTTCGACCAGCACGGCGTGGGTGCCGACATTCAGCAGGTTGCCGACGATGTTGGCGGTGGCGAATTTCAGGTAGCGCGCGAAGATCGATCCGCTGCCGTGGCCGCGGAAGGTCACGAAATTGTTGAGCAGGAAGGTCGCCGACATGCCGAGCATGAGCGACGACACGAATCGGCTGGTGATCAGCCCGCCGCCCAGATAGTGGGTCAGGACGAAATACGAGCCGGCATCGACGACGAAGCCGACGCCGCCGACCATGCTGAATTTCAGGAACTGCTGCTGCCCGAGCGACAGCCGGCCGTAGAGCCGCTCAAGCAGCATCGAGGAACTTGCCGGCGAGGGCATCGTCGATCAGCCGCCTGGTCTCGCCGATGCCGTAGAGCTGGATGAAGGAGCCCATCCGCGGCCCCTCGTTCTGGCCGAACAGCACGGCGTAGATGCCCTTGAACCAGTCCTTCAGCTCCGGGAACGGATGGCGCTTGCCGATCTCGTAGACCTCGGTCTGCAGCGCCTCGGCGGTGCTGTCGGCCGGCACGCTCGCGAGGGTGGCGGAAAGCTCGGCCAGGGCCGCACGCTCGGTCTCGGTCGGCGCGCGGAATCGCTTCGCCGGCTTCACGAAGTCCCGGTAGTAGTTGATCGCATATTCGACCAGCCGGCCGAGGAACGGCGAGCCCTCGGGCGTCGCGCCCGGCACGTACCGGCTGATAAAGCCCCACAGCACCGACGGCGCCTCGGCGTTGGCGACGCCGGCCAGGTTCAGCAGCACGTTGAAGGACAGCGGGCAGTCGAGCGCCGGCGGGGCGCCGTTGTGGATGTGCCACAGCGGGTTCTCGATCTGCGCCTCGGGCGCCTCGTTCGGGTATTTCTGGGCGAAGGTGATGTACTCGTCGACCGCCCGCGGGATGACGTCGAAGAAGAGCCGCTTCGCCCGGCGCGGCTGCTGGTACATGTAGAGCGACAGGCTCTCCGGCGGCGCATAATGCAGCCATTCCTCGACCGAGAGGCCGTTGCCCTTGGACTTGGAGATCTTCTGGCCCTTCTCGTCGAGGAAGAGCTCGTAGTTGAAGCCTT
>CAZNNJ010000758.1:0-3126 GCA_964574305.1 uncultured Rhodospirillales bacterium
GGCTTTTGGGCGGGTCGGCGGCCTGGTGGAGGTGGTTGGCCTCGGGGGCCTGGAAATGCCAAAGTCCGAGCCGCAGGAGGGGCGGAATTATGACCGGCTGAAGCGGCTCGCCGCCGCGCTGGAGGCGGCGTGCAAATGGTTCGAGGCCCAGCTGCGCGGCCCGGCCGGCCGCGAAGGGCTGGCCTACCTTACCCGCCGCGGCCTCGACGACCGGACGATCGCCGAATTCCGCCTGGGCTACGCCCCGCCGGCCGGCGAGGCGCTGCGCGCCGCCCTGGTGGGGCAGGGGCATGAGGAGGCGGTGCTGGAGGAGGTCGGGCTGCTGCGCCGGCCCGACGACGGGCGTGCACCCTACAGCTTCTTCCGCAACCGGGTGATCTTCCCGGTCGCCGACAAGCGCGGCCGGATCATTGCCTTCGGCGGCCGCATCCTGGAGGGCGACGGGCCGAAATACGTGAATTCGCCCGAGCATGCGCTGTTTCATAAAGGAACGGTGCTCTATGGCCTCGCCCGCGCCCGCAACGCCATCGCCAAGGGCGAGCGGGCGGTGGTGGTCGAAGGCTATATGGATGTCATCGCCATGCAGGTCGCCGGCATCGGCGGCGCGGTGGCGCCGCTGGGCACCGCGCTGACCGAGGGGCAGCTCACCGAGCTGTGGAAGGCGCAGGACCCCAAGGTCCAGCGTGACCATCCGCCGATCCTCTGCTTCGACGGCGACGGCGCCGGCCGGCGCGCGGCGGTGCGGGCGGTCGACCGAGTGCTGCCGATGCTGGGGCCGTCGCGCTCGGTCTCCGTTGCATTTCTGCCGCAGGGCGAGGACCCTGACAGCCTGGTGCGCAATGGCGGCCTGCCTGCGGTTGTCCAAGTGCTGGACGACGCGCTGCCGCTGATCGACGCGATCTGGCAGTTCGCCACCGACGGCAGGGCCTTGACCACGCCCGAGCAGCGGGCCGGCCTGTGGGCCGAGCTGGAAGCCCAGGTCCG
This sequence comes from uncultured Rhodospirillales bacterium, assembly GCA_964574305.1. GTDB lineage: Bacteria > Pseudomonadota > Alphaproteobacteria > BOG-932 > Roseiterribacteraceae > BOG-932. The sequence continues at coordinate 985 of CAZNNJ010000758.1, forward strand.
CGCCATCGGCGACCCGCAGGTCCAGACGCTCTACCGCGTCGAGCTCAAGCGCCGGTTCGACGCCATGTTCATGCCGGTGCGGTCGTTCGGGGGCCGCGACCGGCGCGACAAACGCGGCAAGCCGATCGGCAATTCCATGGGCAGCCCTGGGCCCCGCCCGTCCGGCGTGCGGCCGAGCGCGATGCTCGAGGCCCGCATCATGCTGGCGATGATGGTCAACCACCCGTTTCTGTTCGACGAGCTCAGCGAGACCTTCGCCGAGCTTGCGCTACCTGTTGCATGGGAGCCACTGAGGCAGGGCATTTTCGACGCGCTGGCGGCTGAGCCACTTGACGCGCAGGCGCTCGGGCTCCACTTGAGAGCATCCGGGCACGCATCCGTGTTGGATGATGTGCTGGGGCCTGCGACGACCGGCCGTGCCGGCTTCGTCAAGGCCGGTACGCCGGAAGATCAGGTTCGGGCAGGTTGGCACGATGTTTGGAGCCGATCGCACAGTCGTAATCTCGACCGGGAGCTGGCTATAGCCCGATCCGACCCCAACCGCATCGACGACCAGGCGCTGGAGCGTATCCGGAAGCTCGGTGAGCGCCGGTATTATGGCGGCGATGCGGAGCGGGAGCAGGAAAGCCGGGAGACCGGCATCGATCATGAGGCGGTGGTTGCGCGCGCCATCGCCGACGCCTTGAAGGCGCCGCCGCGTGATGCGCGCCGTGATGAGATGACGGACGGGGACCTGTAACGGGTTCCCGGTTGTTACAAATATTGACGTTTTCTGCCGAGTCGCTATCAAGCGCTTGGTAGTCGCGTGAGACTTCGAAGGGTATCGTACCGCATGGCCAGTAAGGCGACCAATACAGCCGAGACTACGCAGGGCAGAGAAGACGCGACGGAAAGCCCCTTGTCGGATGGGCTGGCGGCGGCAATCAAGAAAATGGTCGCCCGTGGCCAGGAGCGCGGCTACGTCACCTATGACGAGCTGAATGCCGCGATGCCGACGGAGGAATATACTTCCGAGCAGATCGAGGACATCACCGCGCAACTGTCCGAAAAGGGCATCAACCTGGTCGAGGCCGAGGAAGGCGAGGAGCCTATCGAGCGCGCCGCGGCCGACGACGAGTCGGGCGATGCGCGCGGCAATATCGACGACGACGATATCGGCCGTACCGACGACCCGGTGCGCATGTATCTGCGTGAGATGGGCTCGGTCGAGCTGCTGTCGCGCGAGGGCGAGATCGCCATCGCCAAGCGGATCGAGGCCGGCCGCGAGCAGATGATCGGCGGCATCTGCGAAAGCCCGCTGACCATCAAGGCGCTTGTCGACTGGCACAGCAAGATCGAGCGCGGCGAGATCCTGCTGCGCGAGATCATCGATCTCGACGCCACCTATGGCGGCGGCCCCGACGGCGCCGCGCCCGAGGACGGCGTCGAAGCCGGCATGGAGGCCGAGGCCGAGATCGAGGCGGACGAGCCCGAAGAAGAACCGGCGATGCCGCCGCAGATGGACGACGACGAGGGCGACGATGCCGCCATCTCGCTGTCGGCCATGGAGCTGGCGCTGAAGCCGCAGGTCCTGGAAATCTTCCAGGGCATCAGCGAGACGCATGAGGCGCTGTCGAAGCGGCAGGAGCGCCGCATCCAGGCCCATGCCAACGGCCAGAAGCTGCCGACCGAGGAAGAGACGCTCTATGTCGCTCTGCGGCTCGAGCTCATCACCCTTGTCGAGAAGGTCCGCCTCAACCCGGCCCGGATCGAGCAGCTGGTCGAGCAGCTCTATGCGCTGAACCGCCGCCTGATCGCGCTGGAGGGCCGCCTGATGCGGCTGGCCGGCGATTACGGCGTCAAGCGCGAGATCTTCCTCAAGCATTATTTCGGCCACGAGCAGAACCCGACCTGGCTGGACACGCTGGTCGAGACCGGCCCCGGCTGGCAGAAGCTGGCCACGGCGCGCGGTCCCGAGGTGGCGGAGATCCGCCGCCAGATCGGCGCCATCGCCGGCGAGGCCGGCTTGCCGGTGCCCGAGTTCCGCCGCATCGTCCAGACCGTCCAGAAGGGCGAGAAGGAAGCGGCCAAGGCGAAGAAGGAAATGGTCGAGGCCAATCTGCGCCTCGTCATCTCGATCGCCAAGAAATACACCAACCGCGG
>CAZNNJ010000759.1:0-3114 GCA_964574305.1 uncultured Rhodospirillales bacterium
ACCGCATCTATGGCTGCGACGACTGCCTGGCGGTCTGCCCCTGGAACAAGTTCGCCAGCCGCACCGCCGAGCTCGCCTTCGCCCCGCGCGAGGCTCTGGTGGCCCCGTTGCTGGCCGATCTCGCCCGGCTGGACGACGCGGCGTTCCGCACCGCCTTTGCCGGTTCCCCGATCAAGCGGATCGGCCGCGACCGCTTCGTGCGCAACGTCCTGATCGCCATCGGCAACAGCGACGATGCGGGATTGGCACCCTTGGTGGAAGGCTTGCTCAAGGACGGCTCGCCATTGGTGCGCGGCATGGCGGCCTGGGCGCTGGCACGGCTCGCGCCGGAGAGGCTGGCGCAAGGTCCAGGACATGAGACCGACAGCGATGTCCTGGCGGAATGGCGGCGGGCTTCGGTCGGCTGACCCGAGGCCCGCGCCTCGAACTATTCCAACCCTTCGGCAATAAGCTCGGCGTCGATATCTCTGGCACCGTGCAGGATACGGACGATTTGGATATGGTCGGAACGCCTGCGGTAGAAGATGAGATGAGGTGGCTCGACCACCATGCGCGCATCGGGCGCAATATCAGGCTTGGCTACGCCGGCGTCCGGGAAATTTCTGAGAATATCGATCCGGGCCTCGATGCGGTCATATTGCCGGTCGGCCGCAGCCAGATTGTAGACGGCGACGGCGTGCCAGATGTCGAGAAGATCGCGGCGCGCACGGACTGTCAGACGGATGCGCAGTTGTTATTCCTTTGCTGCATTGATCTCGCGACGGGCAGTTGCCTTCAATTCAGCAAAATCGAGTTCGCCCGCATCGCCGCTTGCAATGCCTTCGGCCCACGCCCGCCGCAGATATTCGTTTTGTTCGGCTTCCCGCAGCTCCATGCGCTCCATTAGCCGCAGCGCCTCACGCACGACCTCGCTCGTCGAGCTATAGCGTCCGCCTTCGACCTTGGCCTTGATCATCCCGACAAGCTCGGGGGTCAGTGAGATGGAAATGTTCATGACGAGGCCTATGAGGAACTACGATTTTATCTTACTCCCATATATAAGCTTTGTCGCAGTCTAGGAAGACCAGGATTGCCGCCCCCGCATTGACTGTGTGCGATGACTGGGGGCAAAGCTTCGGCCCATGACCTATAGCGTGAAAGAGCTGTTCAAGACCTTGCAGGGCGAGGGGGCGCAAGCCGGCCGCGCGGCGGTATTCTGCCGTTTCGCCGGCTGCAACCTGTGGTCGGGGCGAGAGGAGGACCGGGCGGAGGCGGTCTGCCGGTTCTGCGACACCGACTTCGTCGGCACGGACGGCGACGGCGGCGGCAAGTTCGCCGATGCGGACAGCCTGGCCGAGGCCATTGCACGGACGTGGAACGGGCCGGCGGAGCGCCGCTATGTCGTTTTCACCGGCGGCGAGCCGCTGTTGCAGCTGGACGCGGCGCTGATCGCGGCGGTTCATGCAAAGGGCTTCGAGATCGCGGTCGAGACCAACGGGACCTTGGAGCCGCCGGCGGGCATCGACTGGGTCTGCGTCAGCCCCAAGGCGGGCGCGCCGTTCGTTCTCAAGACCGGAAATGAGCTGAAATTGGTGTTTCCGCAGGACGGAATCGATCCGGCAAGGCTCCAGTCCTTGAATTTCGATCATTTTTGGGTTCAACCCATGGATGGGCCGGCACGCGCCGCCAATACCGAGGCCGCCGTGGCATTCTGCCTGGCGAACCCCATATGGCGGCTCAGCCTGCAGACCCATAAGGTTATCGGAATTCCGTGAATGTTCGAGCTGAGTAAGCAGTTCCGCTTCGAGGCGGCACATACGTTGCAACGCGCCATCGGCACCGAGGGCAGCCGGCGCGTGCACGGCCATTCGTACCGCGCCGAGGTCGCGGTGCGCGGCGTGCCGGACAAGGACAGCGGGATGATCGTCGATCTCGGTCTGTTCGACCTGTCGCTGCAGAAGGTGCGCGACGGGCTGGACCATCATTTCCTCGACGATATCGAGGGGCTGGGCCCGGCGACGCTGGAGAATCTGGCGGTCTGGATCTGGCAGGCGCTTGCCGAGAACGGGGTCAAGCCCGCCCACGTCATCGTCGCCCGTGATGCCAGCGGCGAATCCTGCCGCTATACCGGCCCTGAAGATGCTTGAGGGCGCGCTCGTCCTCTTCTCCGGCGGCCAGGATTCGACGACCTGCCTGGCCTGGGCGCTCGACCGGTTCGACCGGGTGGAGACTGTCGGCTTCGATTACGGCCAGCGCCACCGGGTCGAGCTCGACTGCCGCGCCGACATTATTGCCAATCTGAAAGCTGGTTACCCGGCTTGGGCCGGGAAGCTAGGCGAGGATCACACGATCGACCTCGGCGTGCTGGGCCAGATTTCGGAATCGGCACTCACCCGCGACAGCGCCATCGAGATGCAGGCGAACGGCCTGCCCAGCACCTTCGTGCCCGGCCGCAACCTGGTCTTCCTGACCCTGGCGGCCGCGCTCGCCTATCGAAGAGGCCTCACCCATATCGTCGGCGGCATGTGCGAGACCGACTATTCCGGCTATCCCGATTGCCGCGACCAGACGATCCGGGCGCTGGAGAACGCGCTGACGCTGGGCATGGACCGCCCGTTCGTGCTCGACACGCCGCTGATGTGGATCGACAAGGCCGCGACCTGGCGGCTGGCCGAGACGCTGGGCGGCCAGCCGCTGATCGCGCTGATCCGCGAGCGGACCCATACCTGCTATCTGGGTGAGCGCGGCGCGCTGCATGATTGGGGCCACGGCTGCGGCGCCTGCCCAGCCTGCGAGCTCAGGGCCAGGGGCTATGCCCAATACCGGGCGACGCCATGAGCGACAGCAACGGCCGTCTGCTTCCATGGACGGTCCGCACCAGCCGGATGACCTTCGCCGACCGCTGGCTGGCTTCCCGCCGGCCGTTGGATCCGCTCACTGCCTCGGCCACGTCGAGGGGCAAGTTGTTGCTGGCTCTCACTGGCTTGGGTGGGATGTGTGCCCTCACCGGCCCCCATCTGGTCATCGTGCTCGCCGGTGCAGTGGTGGGCGCGGTCGCCTTTGATCGGTACGATCGGGGAGGGGAAGGCCGATATCCCGCGGTCTCCCTGTTCATGCTGAGCCTGGTCCCGTTCG
>CAZNNJ010000760.1:0-3097 GCA_964574305.1 uncultured Rhodospirillales bacterium
CCGCGCCGATCAGCTCGACCAGCCGGCCCGCCACCACGGTCCGGAACTCCTCGGGTACCAGCCCGAACGCCAGCGCCCGCACGTGCGCGGCCTGGGTCGGCACGGCCAGCGTTCCGTCGGGCCGGACGAACTCCCGCCGCCACGCGTCCAGCGCGCCGTCCGCGATGGCCCGGTACCGGCGCCCTTGTTCTCCCGGCACGCCTAGCACCTCGGCGATCCGCGCTACCGTCCCCGCCGAACAGCCGACGGGCCAGACCTATAATCGGTGTTTCAGGGGGGCTTTTCGGTTGCCGATAACGGAACGGTCCGTCTGGTTTGTCCTACCCCGTTTGCCTGATGGGGTGGACAGCTCGGACCGCAAAGCCGGAAACCGCGCCGACCGAGTGCGAAATGGCCAAGAACCCCGCAAGACCGTCCAACGGCAAGGCCCTGGTGAGCGTCGAATCACCCGCCAAGGCCAAGACCATCATCAAAGACCTGGGCTCCGGCTACGTCGTGAAGGCCTGCATGGGCCACGTCCGCGACCTCCCCGAGCACAAATACGGGATCGACCCCGGCCGCAACTTCGAGCCTATCTACGAAATCCTCCCCACCCGCCGCAAGGTCATCGACGAGCTCAAACACGCCGCCGACTCGGCCGACGAGGTCTATCTCGCCACCGACCTCGACCGCGAAGGCGAAGCCATCGCCTGGCACCTCGCCCACGCCCTGGACCTCAAGCCCGAGCGGGCCAAGCGCGTGGTCTTCAACGAGATCACCAAGTCCGCCATCGAACACGCCTTCAACCAGCCGCATGTCATCGACCAGGACAAGGTCAATGCCCAGCAGGCCCGCCGCATTCTGGACCGCATTGTCGGCTACGAGCTTTCGCCGCTGCTCTGGAAGAAAATCGCCAAGGGCCTGTCCGCCGGCCGCGTTCAATCGGTCGCGGTCCGCATGATCGTCGATCGTGAGGACGAAATCCGCCGCTTCGAGCCACAGGAGTACTGGGCCGTCGACGCCGTCTTCACCGTCGATCTCGCCCGTCAGGCGGTCCTCGCCGGCGAATGGCGCACCCTCCGCGGCCAGGCCGCCGACCCGGACAACGAAACAACCGCCAAGGATCTCGCGCGCTGGCTCGGCGAGCACAACAGCTTCCGAGCCGAGTTGGTCGAATTCGCCGGCCAACCGTTCAAGCCCGAAGGCAAATTGATCAAGGCCGGCAAGGACAAACACACGTTTGATAGCGCCGTCGCCGAAGTCCGCCGCGCCGTCGAGGCGCTGGGTCTCAAGATCACCGACGCCAAAGTCGAAGATTGGCCCGAGTACGCCCGCCTGGGTCTCAAGAAACACACACTGATCGGCGAGCTTCCGGCCCAGTCTCAACTGACCTTCAAGGTCCGCGACATCGAGACCACCCGCACCCGCAGCAAGCCCTCCGCGCCATTCACGACTGCCGCCCTGCAGCAGGCGGCGTCCAACCAGCTCCGGTTTTCCGCCTCGCGCACCATGAAAACCGCCCAGGCGCTCTACGAGGGTGTCGAGATCAACAAAGGCGAAGGCCCCGTCGGCCTCATCACCTACATGCGTACCGACTCGACCAACCTGTCGGGCGAGTCCATCGCGGCCGTACGAAGCCTGATCGAATCGAAATTCGGCTCGGCTTACCTGCCGCCGGCGCCCAATCGCTACGGCAGTGCGAAAACCGCGCAGGAAGCCCACGAGGCGATTCGCCCGACCGACCCGAATCGCTCCCCCGACTCGCTCCGCGGTCATCTGACCGACGAACAGAGCAAGCTGTATACGCTGATCTGGAATCGCTTCGTCGCGTGTCAGATGACCCCGGCCGAATGGGACTCAACCACCGCCCGCATCGCCACCACCACCTCAGCAGGCGACGCCGTGTTCAAGGCCTCCGGACGCGTTCTGGTGTTCGACGGTTTCTATCGCGTGCTGGGTGTCCCCAAGAGCGGCGAAGATCAACTACTTCCGCCGCTCGAGACCGGCCGCCAGGTCGCGCCGCTCGCAATCGAGCCGCGCCAGAAATTCACGCAGCCGCCGCCGCGCTACACCGAGGCCTCGCTGGTCAAGGCGCTCGAAGCCGAAGGCATCGGCCGGCCGAGCACCTACGCCGCGATCATCGACACGATCCAAACGCCCGGCCACGTCAAGCAAAGCGGCCGCCGCCTCCAACCGCACCCCCGGGGCGCAGTCGTCACACGCAAGCTGGTGGACCACTTCCCGCACATCATGGATCTCAAGTTCACCAGCTTCATGGAAGGCGAGCTGGACAAAATCGAGGAAGCGCACCTCGATTGGGTGCACGTCCTGCACGAATTCTACGACCCGTTCAAGGAGGCCCTCGGCAAAGCCCACGAAGAAATGGGCGCCGTCCGCGCCGAGCCCAGTCCATACACCTGTGAGCTGTGCGGCAAGCCGATGGTCTATCGCCTCGGTCGCAACGGCCGCTTCCTCGCCTGCACCGGCTATCCCGAGTGCAAGAACGCGATGAACGTCGATCGCGAAGGCAAGCCGATCAAGCCGGTCCAGGTCGACCTCAAGTGCGAAAAGTGCGGCCGCCCGATGCAGCTTCGCCGCAGCAAGCGCGGTCCGTTCCTGGGCTGCTCGGGCTATCCGGAATGCGCAACCACCGTTCCCAGCGACGAAGCCGGCAAGCCGCTCCGCAAGGTCAAGCCCGAGGAGGTGAAGGAAAATTGTCCCGAATGCGGCGCGCCCATGAACGTCAAGTTCGCACGCGGCCGCGCATTCCTGGGCTGCTCCACCTATCCCACGTGCAAGGCCACCAGGCAATTACCGGCGGATGTATATATCGAAAAGCCGCCCCTCGAGCAGGCGGGCATCGCCTGCGAGAAGTGCGGCCGCCCGATGGTCATCCGCAAAAGCCGCCGCGGCCCGTTCCTGTCGTGCAGCGGCTTTCCCCGGTGCCGCAACGCCCAGCCCTTCAACAAGCTTGAAGAGATCCGCGCGCGGCAGGCCTCCGGTGAAGTGATGATTCCCACGCCGCCACCGCCCAAGGCCGCTTCCGGGACGAATTCGCGCGCCGCGGCGCGTACCGCCACAAAGGGCAAGTCGGTTGACATCGCCACGCTTGGCCCGC
>CAZNNJ010000761.1:0-3094 GCA_964574305.1 uncultured Rhodospirillales bacterium
AGGCCAAGAAGGGAAAGCTGGATGCGGCCGGGATGCCCAAAGGCGGCTCCAGCAATGTCGCTGAGCTTCTGAATCAAGTGACCATGATGTTAGGGCATGAGATATTCGACCCCGAGCTCAACCGTCGCGTCCTCGTTGACCATGCCTTCATCGTGGCTGGCGGCGAGATTACAAAGGCCGCTCGGAATTGGCTTGGCGGTAAGCTCGACCAGTTGAAGCGAAGCCAGATCCTTTTCATGGACCGAGACGACATTTTGAATCTGTACGTCGTCACAAATCTGCCGCTACCGGCGGGGGCCTTACCGGTGCAGAAGGCAGAGTACGCGCTTGATGACGAGATTCCCTTCTAACGTCGATTTTTGCAAATCGGATTGAACCTTTGGCAGGCAAGAAATACCGCGGAAAACTTTGCGCCTATTGCGGCACGGTCATCGCCGATACCGACGAGCATGTCTTCAGCAGGCAGCTGTTTTTGGAGGCGAGCCGCGCCAATCTGCCGAAGGCGCCGGCGTGCCGCGGATGTAACGGTGAAAAGGCGACACTAGAACATTACCTGACCGCCATCGCGCCATTTGGCGGGCGCCATGCGGACGCAACGGAGAACCTGACCAACATGGTTCCCAAGCGGCTTGCCAAGAATCAAAAACTTCATCGGGAACTGGCCGCTGGGCAAACCTCGGTTTGGACGTCGAGCAATTCCGGCTTGGTAACGAAGGCGCTCGCGCTTCCATTCGACGGGGTGAAGTTGGAGAGATTTTTCGCGTTCGCCGTCCGAGGCCTCTATTGGCATCATTGGGCAACAATCCTTCCCGCTGACAGCCTGGTTCACCCCATGTGTCTTACCCGCGCCGGCGAGCGCGTGATCGACGGGCTGTTGAAGAGCAACGCGGCGGCCCGCGCACTCGCTAACTTGGGTAATGGCACAGTCGAATACGAAGGTGCTCAGGGCCTTGATAGGCCGGACGTCAGCGTCTGGAAGTTCAGGATCTACGGAGGACTCGTGCTGAGCGGCGACCCCTCTGCGCCAGGAGAGGAAACGTCATCGATCGGCGTTCTAACCGCCCCAAAGCGAGTCGCGTTGAGCGCGAAATGGCGGGCGGGGGACGGTGGCCTCAGTCTGGACTCTCTATTCACGGCCACCACTACCCAGTCGGATTAGCGCAAGTTCAAATGACAATGCGCTCAATGTCATCCCGCGACGGCCTGTCTAGCAACTCGTCCGAACCTGTTTGTTGAGACGACCGTATCAAGAAGCTGCCGTACAGGCCGGTCAACATAAAGCTTTCGGACATCAAGAAAGCGATCAACGCGGTCGCAAGGGAACGAAACTCCCGCAAAGACAGCAATTGACCCGCTCGCGGGTGTGTGAGCACACCCTTCACACGGGTAGGGTCGTAGGTTAATTCGCAACCACCGTCTTTATGCTGATGGTGGCTAGATGGACGTGTTGCAGTAGTTAGCTCAGGCATCCATCAGCTCGCGCCTTGTGATCGTCAGGCCGCCACATCGGTACTGCAAAACGACCGAAAACTACTGCTACGCCGAGTGGTTGAACGTCACAGCGGCGTATGCCATGGGTACAACGGGTGTTCACGCGAGAAGGCGTGAGCAGGCTGATATCGCTGGTCGGGCCGCCGGTGGCTGAGATGTCATGTCTGGAGGCCCACAGATGCACCGTGCTGATGTTGTAACCCTTGGGTTGCTTCTCTTCATCGCTTGCTTGGTCGCGATCGTCACGCGCCGCATTGGTCTGCCCTACGCAATCGGGCTGGTCGCCGCGGGGCTCGGTCTCAGCCTTTCTGGTTACGATAGCCGGATTGAGCTGACGCCGGAGCTGATCTTCACCTTTCTGCTGCCACCCCTGATCTTCGAAGCCGCGCTCCATCTCGGTTGGAGCCAGTTCAAAAAGGAAGCTCCGCTCGTCCTCAGTATGGCGTTCGTGGGCACGCTATTATCGGCGTTCGTAGTCGCGGCTGGCATGCACTGGCTTGTCCATTGGAGCTGGCAGGCTTCGCTACTGTTCGGCTCGCTGATCGCAGCGACCGACCCAGTTTCGGTCATTGCAATGATGAAAGAGCAGAACGCGGAGAAGCGGCTGCGCTTCCTCATGGAAGCCGAGAGCATCGTCAACGATGGGGCCGCGGCTGTGCTCTTCTCGCTCGTCGTGGCCTGGATAGCCGGAGAGGACAGCAGCGCGTCAGGTGTGGCGATCTCGCTTGCTTGGGTCGTTGCCGGTGGCGTTCTGTGTGGTTTGTTCGTCGCATGGGCACTGCTGGTGGTCGCTGGCCGATCCGACGACCACCTCGTCGAGATCACACTCACCATGCTGGCGGCCTATGGCTCTTTTTTGATCGCGGAGAAATTCCACGTTTCTGGAGTGCTGGCGACGCTGGCTGCCGGGATGTTTGTCGGCAATTGGGGAAAGGGGCGCCAGCTCACCGAATATGGTGGCGAAGCAATGACCCGCTTCTGGGATTTCGCCGCATTCCTCGCGAACTCGGTGGTTTTCCTCCTGATCGGCAGCCGCGAAGCGGATCAGTCTATCGTTGTCTACATACTACCTGCGGCGATCGGTACGGTGCTCGTGCTCGCGGGTCGCATCGTCGCAGTCTACCCGATCACTGCGGCGTTCATGCACACGGGCCTCGCTACAAATCGCATCACTCAACATATCCTGTTCTGGGGTGGTCTGCGTGGCGCATTGGCCTTGGCTCTCGTGCTTGCCACCCCGGAACAGCTTCCCGAGCACGATGCCCTTATAGGCGTTGCCTTCGCTGTCGTCGCTTTCTCAATCTTTGTGCAAGGGCTGACGGTGCCTCGGCTTCTAAAAAGGGCTGCGATCTCGTAGCCGTGATGACTGCTGCGGCTGGTTCATCAGCTCGACAATCGTGCGCACGCCCCCTTTATCCGATCATCCGAGATGACGGGACCCTAAGGTGCGTTTACACCGAGCGCGAAAACCTTTGCCACCTGCCGTGCATATTGCTCCACCTGCTCCGGGCCCGGCAGGTCGAGGTCATGGACGGTGGTCCGATTCAGCTCGCCGACGACCATATAGAAAAATAGCATCGCATCGCTCTGTAGATCGGCGCCG
>CAZNNJ010000762.1:0-3089 GCA_964574305.1 uncultured Rhodospirillales bacterium
CGACCCATACGGGCGACGCCCGCGCGTGGCGCGCTCCCAACAATCCGCAGATGGCCCTGCTCACGATGCCGGCGCTCCCCGACTCCGCCCCCGCATCCGGCCTCGGCGCGCCCCAGGGGGTGAGGGCAGTGGGGGGGGCCTGCGCGGCCAACGACATCGCTGTCGCCATCCCGTGCCATCGCGTGGTGCGGAACGACGGTGCGCTCTCCGGCTATCGCTGGGGCGTCGAGCGCAAGCGGGCGCTGCTCGACCGCGAGGCCGCGGCATGATGGACTGGGCGGAGATCGCCGGGGAGCTCGACCGCGAAGGCTGCGCGGTCATCCCCGGCCTGCTCGGTGCCGACAGGTGCCGCGCTGTGGTGGATCTTTGGGGGCAGGACGTGCTGTTCCGCAAGCGGATCGACATGGCGCGGCACGGCTATGGCCAGGGTTCGTACAAATACTTCGCCTACCCCTTGCCCGACCCGATCGCCGATCTGCGCACCCGGCTCTATCCGCCGCTCGCCGAGATCGGCAACCGCTGGAACGCGGCGATGGGAGTCGCCACGCGCTATCCGGCGGCACATGCGGATTGGCTCACGGTCTGCCATGCCGCCGGTCAGACCAGGCCGACGCCGCTGATCCTGCGCTATGGAACGGGCGACTATAACCGCCTGCACCAGGACCTGTACGGCGCGCATGTCTTCCCGCTGCAGGTGGCGATCCTGCTGTCCCGGCCCGGCGAAGACTTCACCGGCGGCGAGTTCGTGCTGGCCGAGCAGCGGCCGCGCATGCAGTCGCGGCCGGAGGTGGTGCCGCTGGGTCAGGGCGATGCCGTCGTCTTCCCGGTCAATCACCGGCCGGTCCCGGGTCCGCGCGGCGTCTCGCGCGCCGCCATGCGCCACGGCGTCAGCCGGTTGCGCTCCGGCGAGCGGCTGACCTTGGGCGTCATCTTCCACGACGCCGCCTGATGGTCGCCGATCTGTTCGACGAACCGCGCCAAGCCCTCGCCGAGGGCGCCGTGCTGCTGCGTGGCTTCGCGCTCGACCCGGACGAAGAGCTGGTCCGCGCGGTGGCCGATATCGCGCAGGCCGCGCCGTTCCGGCACATGGTGACGCCGGGCGGCTTCACGATGTCGGCGGCGATGACCAATTGCGGCCGGGCCGGCTGGGTCACTGACCGCTCCGGCTACCGCTACGACCCGCGCGATCCAGAAACCGGCCGGCCCTGGCCGGCGATGCCGGAAGTCTTCGCCGATCTGGCGAAGCGGGCCGCGGGCGAGGACGGGTTTCCGGATTTCCGCCCCGAACCCTGCCTCAGCCACCGCTATGAACCCGGCGCCCGCATGTCCCTGCACCAGGACCGCAACGAGCGCGACTTCACCCAGCCGATCGTCTCGGTCTCGCTCGGCCTGCCGGCGGTCTTCCTGTTCGGCGGATTGAAGCGGACCGACCGGCCGCTGCGTGTTCCGCTCGATCACGGCGACATCGTTGTCTGGGGCGGGCCGGCGCGGCTGCGCTTCCATGGCGTCGCGCCGTTGGCTGATGGGCAGCACCCGTTGCTCGGCGGGCAGCGCGTCAACCTGACCTTCCGCAACGTGTTTTGACGCTTCCCGAAGGCGGTCCCAGATGGGATAACGGCGACCAACGGAGGAAACGAACATGAAGATCGGGAAACTGGGCGGCTGGGCGTCGCTGGAAACGATGAGCGCGCCGGATGCGGCCGCGTTCGCCAAGCGGGTCGAGGGCTGGGGCTACAGCGCGCTGTGGGTGCCGGAGGCGATGGGGCGCAATGTGCTGGTCCATTCGTCCTGGCTGCTTGCCAACACGACGAAGCTGATCGTCGCGACCGGCATCGCCAATATCTATGCGCGCGACCCGATGGCTATGGTGGGGGCGCAGATGGCGCTGGCCGAACAGTCGGGCGGCCGCTTCCTGCTGGGCATGGGCGTATCGCATGCGCCGCCGGTCGAGGGCGTGCGCGGCCAGGTGTTCGAGAACCCGGTCACCAAGCTGCGGACCTATCTGGAGGCCATGGCCAAGGCGCCCTATATCGCCGCCCGCCCGGCCGAGCCGCCCCCGACCCTGGTCGCGGCGCTGGGGCCCCAGATGCTGCGGCTGGTGCGCGAACTGGCTGACGGCTCCCACCCCTATAACGTGACGCCGGAGCATACCGCCCAGGCGCGCGAAATCCTTGGGCCCGGCAAGCTGCTGTGCCCCGAGCAGATGGTGCTTTTGGAGTCCGACCCGGCGGCGGCCCGGGCGGCGGGGCGCAAGGTGCTGGCGACGTATCTGCCGCTGCCCAATTACCGCAACAATCTCATCCGCCTCGGGTTTATGACTGAGGATTTCGAGAATGGCGGCTCCGACCGGCTGATCGACGGGGTGATCGCCTGGGGCGACGAGGCCGCGATCCGCCGCCGTGTCCAGGAACACTGGGACGCCGGCGCCGACCATGTCTGCATCCAGGCGGTGCCCGCCGACGGCAACTATCAGGCGCCGATCCCGGAGAAGATTCTCGAATTGCTAGCGCCAACAGCGGGCTAGCCGCTCCGGCCATTCCGTTCTATAGGGGGCGGCGCAGGACATTGGAGGATTTTATGCGTTTTGGCGGCAGTGGCTTGGGAATGCTGATGGCGACGGCGTTGCTCGCGCTCGCCGGCTGTTCGGACGACGGGTCGGCCGTCGCCAATGACGGCGGCCCGCCCGGTAACGGCGTCTGCCTGGCGACCGCCCAGATCGATCACACCGACATCGTCAATGACAGCGCGATCGTCTTCTTCATGAAGGACGGCAAGGCCTACATGAATGCGATGCGCATCCCGTGCCCCAGCCTGCAGATGGAAGGCGGCTTCGCCTATATGACCGACGCGGCCGAGGTCTGCTCAAACTCGCAGACCATCCGCGTGCTGCGCTCCGGCAATTTCTGTGAACTGGGCCAGTTCACGCCGTTTACCCCGCCAAAGGCTCCAGCGGCGCAATAGGTTCTTGGCTTCAGGCGGCGGGCCGCGCCCTCAGCGCGTCGCGGATTTCGCCCAGCAGCACCCCGGTCTTGGCCCGCCCCGCCGGCCCGGACCTGGCCCCCCCGAAACAGGCGTTTTACCCCCCGCCC
>CAZNNJ010000763.1:0-3072 GCA_964574305.1 uncultured Rhodospirillales bacterium
AGAATGCCGCAAAGCGGGGCCGGCAAAGAAAATTGGAAGCGCACGCGGGGGCCATCCGGCCGCCGCTCAATAACATGCGAAACGGCATCGACATGGCCGGACACGATATGCCCGCCCAGCTCGTCGCCCGCGCGCAACGGCCGCTCGAGGTTGATCCGCTGCCCTGCTTTCCAGCCGCCGAGCGTGGTGCGCGCCAGCGTCTCGTTCGACACATCGACGATGAAGCTGTCGGCGCCCCGCTCGATTACGGTGAGGCAGACGCCGGCGCAAGCGATCGAGGCGCCGATCGCGACGGTTTCCATCTTATAGGCGGTTGCAATCTCGAACCGCGTCGAGCCGGCTTCCGTCACGCTCCTGACGGTGCCGAGGTCGGTCACAATACCCGTGAACATCCAAATATATCCGATGTTTCCCACATAGCCGGCATTTCATCCCCCACTTCCAAGCGACCCGCAAGACGGGCAGCCCGGTTCGTGACGGAATTCGTCGGGCGGAGTCGTTATTTTACGTATCGTGGTTATGATAATGGCGCTTCCGCGGCGGTTCTTCATCAGCCGAATGGACGAGCCGTGCGTTTCTCGGGCGTATCCGCCGGCCTGGGTGCGTTGACATCGCCGCGAGCACACTTCTAAGGTGCGCGCCACCCCATCCGCTGCCCGGCCGCTATCGGTTTTGACCGCGGAACCGCAACGAAA
Source organism: uncultured Rhodospirillales bacterium (assembly GCA_964574305.1). Classification (GTDB taxonomy): domain Bacteria; phylum Pseudomonadota; class Alphaproteobacteria; order BOG-932; family Roseiterribacteraceae; genus BOG-932. The sequence goes on from CAZNNJ010000763.1 coordinate 696, forward strand.
CTATGGAACAGCCAATGAGGGTCCTCGTCCCCGTCAAGCGCGTCATCGATTACAACGTCAAGGTCCGGGTCAAGCCCGACGGGACCGGCGTCGATCTGGCCAACGTCAAGATGTCGATGAATCCGTTCGACGAAATCGCCGTCGAAGAGGCGGTTCGCCTGAAGGAAGCCGGCAAGGTCACGGAAGTCGTCGCCGTCTCGATCGGCCCGGCGCAGGCCCAGGAAACCATCCGCACCGCGCTGGCCATCGGCGCCGACCGCGGCATCCTGGTGACCCAGGAAGGCGCCGAGCCGCTGGCCGTCGCCAAGATCCTGAAGGCGCTGGTCCAGAAGGAGTCGGCCGACCTTGTCATCCTGGGCAAGCAGGCGATCGACGACGACAGCAACCAGACCGGCCAGATGCTGGCGGCGCTGCTCGGCTGGGGCCAGGCCACCTTCGCCTCGAAGGTCGAGCTCGGCGACGGCAAGGTCACCGTGACCCGCGAGGTCGATGGCGGGCTCGAGACCGACGAGCTGAAGCTGCCGGCGATCGTCACCACCGACCTGCGCCTCAACGAGCCGCGCTACGCGTCGCTGCCGAACATCATGAAGGCGAAGAAGAAACAGCTGGACACGGTCACCGCGGCCGATCTGGGCGTCGACGCCGCCCCGCGCCTGACAACGCTCAAGGTCGTCGAGCCGCCGAAGCGGGGCGCCGGCGTCAAGGTCGCCACGGTGCAGGAACTCGTCGACAAGCTGAAAAACGAAGCAAAGGTCATCTGAGCCATGGGCATTCTCGTTATCGCCGAACATGACAACCAGACGCTGAAGGCCGCGACGCGCAATGCCGTGACGGCCGCGACCAAGCTGGGCCAGGACGTCACCGTGCTGGTCGCCGGTGAAGGCGCCCAGGCCGTTGCCGACGCCGCGGCCAAGGTCGCCGGCGTCACCAAGGTCCTGCTGGCCGAGGCACCTGAGCTGGCGCACGGCCTGCCGGAGAACCTGGCGCCGCTGGTCGCCGAGCTGGGCGGGTCCCACGAATATCTGCTGGCGACGGCGACCTCCGCCGGCAAAAGCCTGATGCCGCGCGTCGCCGCCCTGCTGGACGTCCAGCAGGTCAGCGAGATCATGAGCGTCGAAGGTCCCGATACCTTCACCCGCCCGATCTATGCCGGCAACGCCATCGCCACGGTCCAGACCTCGGACAAGGTGAAGGTGCTGACGGTGCGCGGCACGGCGTTCGACGCCGCCCCGGCCGAAGGCGGCTCGGCCTCGGTCGAGAAGATCGCGTCGAAGGGCGACGCCGGCCTGTCGAAGTTCATCGGCCAGGAGCTGTCCAAGTCCGAGCGGCCTGAGTTGACCTCGGCCCGCCGGGTGATCTCGGGCGGCCGCGGCATGCAGAACGGCGAGAACTTCAAGCTGCTGGAAGCGGTCGCCGACAAGATCGGCGCGGCCATCGGCGCCTCGCGCGCGGCGGTCGATGCCGGCTTCGTGCCCAACGACTATCAGGTCGGCCAGACCGGCAAGATCGTCGCCCCCGACCTCTATATCGCCGTCGGCATCTCCGGTGCGATCCAGCACCTGGCCGGCATGAAGGATTCCAAGGTGATCGTCGCGATCAACAAGGATTCCGAGGCGCCGATCTTCTCCGTGGCCGATTACGGCCTGGTCGGCGACCTGTTCAAGATCATGCCGGAGCTTGCCGAGGAACTTGGCAAGGCATAGGACGCGCGCGCCCGCTTCTCCAGATCAAGTGCGGTAATGGAAATCAAGAAAGTCGGCGTTATCGGAGCGGGTCAGATGGGCACCGGCATCGCGCATGTCTGCGCGGTCGCCGGGCTCGAGGTGGTGATCCAGGACCTGAATATCGACCAGCTGGGCAAGTCCCTGGAATCGATCGACCGTAACCTGGAGCGCCAGGTCGCCAAGCATAAGCTCAGCCCGGACGAGCGCGACATTGCGCTGGCCCGGATCCACACCACGCACGAGCTATCGGACTTCGGCGGCTGCGACCTGGTGATCGAGGCGGCGACCGAGCAGGAAGACACCAAGCGGGCGATCTTCAAGGCGCTGACGCCGCATCTCGGCCCCGAGACGCCGCTCGCCACCAACCCCTCCTCGATCTCGATCAAACGGCTGGCGGCGGCGACCGACCGGCCCGAGCGTTTCATCGGGATGCATTTCATGAATCCCGCGCCGGTGATGCAGCTGGTCGAGCTGATCCGCGGCATCGCCACCGACGACGCGACCTATGAGGCAATCCGGGCGCTGACCGAGGACAGGCTGGGCAAGACCATCGCGGTGTCCGAGGACTATCCGGCCTTCATCGTCAATCGCATCCTGATGCCGATGATCAACGAGGCGATCTACACGCTCTATGAGGGCGTCGGCTCGGTCGA
>CAZNNJ010000764.1:0-3070 GCA_964574305.1 uncultured Rhodospirillales bacterium
GCTCACGGTTGCCGCCTTCTTCCAGGTGTTCGACGGGTCGCAGACCATTTCCGCCGGGGCGCTCCGGGGCCTCAAGGACACACGCATCCCGGCTGCTGCCGCCTCGATCGGCTATTGGGGAATCGGCTTCCCTACCGCCTGGTTCTTCGGCGTCCATCAGGGCTACGGCGCGCTCGGAATCTGGTGGGGACTGGCCGCCAGCCTGGCCGCGGTCGCCATCCTGTTGAGCGTTCGTTTTATATGGTTGAGCGGCCATTTAATCGCTGAAATCAAACAAGAAAAAGTCTTGGCGATCGCTTGAGGCTTGCAGAAAATGCAAAGCAGAATTGACAGATGTCATGATCTCGGAAATAATTTTATGTGCGGTGCGGGAGGGTTCTACGCAAAGTGGCGGTGGCTGAGGCAAGGCCGGATTCAGGTGTCAGCAGGGAGCCGTCGGGCTCGCTCGCGACCGCCCTCGACCATGCGCTACGGCTTCTCGAAACCCGTCCGGTCCTGGCTGAACAGCAGGCCAATGAAATCCTCCTCGTCGTTCCGGGTCACCCCGAAGCCACTCTGATCCTGGGCCTTGCCCAGCGCCTCAACGGCAAATTGCCGGATTCGCGCGACACCCTGGAAATGCTGGTCGCCGGCAGCCCGATCTGGGCAGACGCGCATTATCAGTTGGGGTCGGCTTTGGCCGCGCTCGGCCTGACCGAGGCTGCGACTCGGGCGCTGATGCGTGCGACCGAGCTCAAGCCGCAGCTGAGCGACGCCTGGCGGGCGCTGGGCGACCTTGCAACCGCGGCCGGCGACAGCGAAGCCGCCGACCGTCATTACGCCCAGCAGATCAAGGCCTCCGTGTCCAACCCCACGCTGGTAGAAGCGGCCGGAGCGCTGTTGGACAACCGGCTCGCCATCGCCGAGCGCGTGCTCAAGAACTTTTTGAAGCATTTCCCGACCGACGTCGCCGCGATCCGCATGCTGGCGGAGGTCGCGGCCCGCATCGGCCGGTTCGCCGATGCGGAGACGCTGCTGCGGCGCTGCCTGGAACTGGCGCCCGGCTTCACGCCCGCCCGGCACAATTACGCGCTGGCGCTGCTCCGCCAGGGCAAGGTTGCCGACGCGCTGACGCAGGTCGATCTGCTGCTGGAGCGCGCCCCGCACGATCCCGGCTACCGCAACCTCAAGGCGGCGGTGCTGGGCCAACTCGGCGACTACACGCAAACCCTGGCGGTCTATGAAAACGTGCTGCGAGACTACCCGAACCAGCCGAACGTGTGGATGAGCTACGGCCACGCGCTGAAAACCGCCGGCCGCGGTGACGACGGCATCGCCGCCTATCGCCGCGGCATCGAACAGATGCCCGAGTTGGGCGAAGCCTATTGGAGCCTCGCCAATCTCAAGACCTTCCGCTTCGCTGAGGGCGACCTCTCAGCGATGCGGGTCCAGCTCGCCCGGGGCGACCTTAGCCCGGACGATCGGCTGCATTTTCATTTCGCGCTCGGCAAGGCGCTGGAGGATGAAGGCGACTACGCCGAATCCTTCACCCATTACGCCGAGGGCAACCGCATCCGCAGGGCGCAGATGGGCTACGCCGCCGACGACACGACGGAACGGGTGCGCCGGACGAAGGCGCTGTTCACCGCCGAATTCCTGGCGGCCCATGCGGGCTCTGGCTGTCCGGCGCCGGACCCGATCTTCGTCGTCGGCCTGCCGCGCTCGGGCTCGACCCTGATAGAGCAGATTCTCTCCAGCCACTCGGCTGTCGAAGGCACGATGGAGCTGCCGGACCTGACGAACATCGCCGTTCGGCTGGCGGACCGGCGCGGGCGGGACGACCCGACGCGCTATCCCGAATGCCTGGGCGACATGGACGACGGCCAGCTCAAGGCGCTGGGCGAGGAATATCTGGAGCGCACCCGCGTCCAGCGCCGGACGGACAAGCCCTTCTTCATCGACAAGATGCCGCATAATTTCTTCTATGCCGGCATGCTCCGGTTGATCCTGCCCAACGCCAGGATCGTCGACGCCCGGCGCCATCCGCTCGGCGCCTGCTTCTCCGGCTTCAAGCAGCATTTCGCCCGCGGCCAGTCCTTCTCCTACGGGCTGGAGGATCTCGGCCGCTACTATCGCGACTATGTCGATCTGATGGCGCATTTCGATGCGGTCGCCCCTGGAACGGTTCATCGCGTGCAGTATGAAGCGATGGTTGACGACACCGAGGCCGAGGTCCGCCGCCTGCTCGACTATCTCGGGCTGCCCTTTGAGGACTCTTGCCTGCGCTTCCATGAGAACGACCGCGCCGTCCGCACCGCCAGCCCCGAGCAGGTGCGCCGGCCGATCTTTCGCGAAGGGCTGGATCACTGGCGGCATTCCGAACCCTGGCTGGACCCGCTGAAAGCCGCCCTGGAAGGGGCGTCATGATCCCCCGCCACAGCTAGGACCAGCCGCGCAACAAGAACACGCCCCATGTGGAAAATCGAAGTCTAAGGGCCAACAGAAGGTAAGAACAAATGTCAGAGTTGAAGTTACGCTCCCCGGTACGCCGCACCCTCAAGATCGGCCTCCTGGCCTCGACGGTGCTGGCCGCGCCCTTCGCCTTTACGCCGACGGCGGCCGCCCAGGACCAGCCGACCTCGGCGCCGGCCGGCCAGCTCGAGGAAATCGTGGTCACCGCGCAGAAGCGCGCGGAAAACATGCAGACGGTGCCGGTCTCGATCCAGGCCTTCAGCGGCAAGAAGCTGGACCAGATCAACGCCACGGAATTCGCCGACTACGCCAAGTTCCTGCCCAGCGTCGTCTATCAGACGCTCGCGCCCAACCAGACCACGGTCTATATGCGCGGCATCGCGACCGCCGGCGGCCAGGACGGCAACCATTCGGCCTCGCAGCCGCTGGTCGGCATCTATTTCGACGAGCAGCCGACGACGACCATCCTGGGGCAGCTCGACATCCACCTCTATGACATCCAGCGCATCGAGGCGCTGGCCGGCCCGCAGGGCACGCTGTTCGGCGCCAGCTCAGAGGCCGGAACGCTGCGCATCATCTCCAACAAGCCCGATCCTTCGAAATTCAGCGGGTCCTTCGA
>CAZNNJ010000765.1:0-3069 GCA_964574305.1 uncultured Rhodospirillales bacterium
CCAACAAGCGTCCGCTGAAGTCGCTCAGCGACATGCTGAAGGGCAAGCAGGGCCGCTTCCGCCAGAACCTGCTGGGCAAGCGCGTCGACTATTCCGGCCGTTCGGTGATCGTCGTCGGTCCCGAGCTCAAGCTGCACCAGTGCGGCCTGCCGAAGAAGATGGCGCTCGAGCTGTTCAAGCCCTTCATCTATCACAAGCTCGAGCTCTACGGCATGGCGTCGACCGTGAAGGCGGCCAAGCGCATGGTGGAGAAGGAGCGTCCGGAGGTCTGGGATATCCTCGACGAGGTCATCCGCGAGCATCCGGTGCTGCTGAACCGCGCCCCGACCCTGCACCGCCTGGGCATCCAGGCGTTCGAGCCGATCCTGATCGAGGGCAAGGCGATCCAGCTGCATCCGCTGGTCTGCACCGCCTTCAATGCCGACTTCGACGGCGACCAGATGGCGGTCCACGTGCCGCTGTCGCTGGAAGCCCAGCTCGAAGCCCGCGTGCTGATGATGTCGACCAACAACATCCTCTCGCCCGCGAACGGCAAGCCGATCATCGTGCCCAGCCAGGACATCGTTCTCGGTATCTATTACCTGTCGATGGAATTGGCCGATCAGCCGGGCGAAGGCATGGCCTTCGCCAGCGCCGGCGAGATGCAGCACGCGCTGGAGAGCAAGGTCGTCACCCTGCATTCCAAGATCAAGGCGCGCTTCCAGACGGTCGACGCCGAGGGCAACACGGTCATCCAGCGCGTCGAAACCACGCCGGGCCGCATCCTGCTGGGCGAGGTCCTGCCCAAGCACGCGAACGTGCCGTTCTCGCTGGTCAACCGGGTTCTGACCAAGAAGGACGTGACCAACGTCATTGACGTGGTCTATCGCCATTGCGGCCAGAAAGAGACGGTCATCTTCTGCGACCGCATGATGCAGCTGGGCTTCGCCCATGCCTGCCGCGCCGGCATTTCGTTCGGCAAGGACGACATGGTCATCCCGGCGGCCAAGATCCAGCTGGTGTCGGACGCCCAGGACAAGGTCAAGGAATACGAGCAGCAATATACTGACGGCCTGATCACCAAAGGTGAGAAGTACAACAAGGTTGTCGACGTCTGGTCGTCCTGCACCGAGCGTGTCGCAGACGAGATGATGAAGGGGATGCAGAAGCTGAACCCGAATCGCGGCGTCAACTCGGTCTATATGATGGCGCATTCCGGCGCCCGCGGTTCCGCGGCCCAGATCCGCCAGCTGGCCGGTATGCGCGGCCTGATGGCCAAGCCGTCGGGCGAGATCATCGAGACGCCGATCATCTCCAACTTCAAGGAGGGCCTGTCGGTTCTCGAGTACTTCAACTCGACCCACGGCGCCCGCAAGGGCTTGGCCGACACGGCGCTGAAGACCGCGAACTCCGGTTACCTGACCCGCCGCCTGGTCGACGTGGCCCAGGACGCGATCATCACCGACCATGATTGCGGTACGACCGACGGCATCACCACCCGCGCCGTCATCGACGGCGGCGAGACCGTGGTGTCGCTGGCCGAGCGCATCCTCGGCCGCACCGTGCTGAACGACGTGATCGATCCCTTGACCGGCAACGTCATCCTCGCCTCCGGCGGGCTGATCGACGAAGAGCTGGCCGACCGGATCGAGAAGGCCGGCATCGATTCGGTGGTGATCCGCTCGGTGCTGACCTGCAAGTCCTCGCCCGGCATCTGCGGCATGTGCTACGGCCGCGACCTGGCGCGCGGCACGCCGGTCAACATGGGCGAGGCGGTCGGCGTGATCGCGGCGCAGTCGATCGGCGAGCCGGGCACGCAGCTGACCATGCGCACCTTCCATATCGGCGGCGCGGCGCAGCGCGGCGCGGAAATCTCGTCGGTCGAGGCGTCGTTCGACGGCAAGGTCAAGATCAACAACCGCCAGGTGGTCAAGAACTCGGCCGGCGTGCCGATCGTGATGGGGCGCAACAACGAGCTCGTCCTCGTCGACGAGAACGGGCTGGAGCGCGCCCGCCACCGGCTGCCTTACGGTGCGAAGATCCTGGCCGACGACGGCTCCAAGGTGAAGCGCGGCGACAAGCTGGCGGAGTGGGATCCTTACACCATTCCGATGATCACCGAGCGGGACGGCAACGCCAATTACATGGACCTGGTCGAGGGCATCTCGATCCGCGAAGTGATGGACGAAGCCACCGGCATCTCGGCCAAGGTCGTTACCGACTGGCGTCAGCAGGCCCGGGGTTCCGACCTCAAGCCGCGCATTCTGCTGCGCGACGATGCCGGCAACGCGATCAAGCTGCCGAGCGGCCTGGACGCCAACTACTATCTGTCGGTCGACGCCATCCTGTCGATCGAGAACGGGGCGAAGGTCCGGGCCGGCGACGTGCTGGCGCGTATCCCGCGTGAAACCTCCAAGACGCGCGACATCACCGGCGGTCTGCCGCGTGTGGCCGAGCTGTTCGAGGCGCGCCGTCCGAAGGACTTCGCGATCATCTCGGACATCGACGGACGGGTCGAGTTCGGCAAGGACTACCGGACGAAGCGCCGGGTCCTGGTCGTGCCGGAAGACGGGGGCGATTCGAAGGAATATCTGATCCCGAAGGGCAAGCACCTGGTCGTCCACGAAGGCGACTATGTGCAGCGCGGCGATGCGCTGCTCGACGGCAATCCGGTTCCGCACGACATCCTGACCGTGCTCGGCGTCGAGGCGCTGGCCGAATATCTGATCAACGAGATCCAGGACGTCTACCGTCTGCAAGGCGTGAAGATCAACGACAAGCACATCGAGGTGATCGTTCGCCAGATGCTGCAGAAGGTCGAGGTCGAGGACGGCGGCGACACCACGCTCTTGGTCGGCGACCAGGTCGATCGTCCGGAGTATGACGAGGAAAATGCCAAGGCGATCGCCGAGGGGCTGCGTCCTGCGCGTGGCAAGGCGGTGCTCCAGGGCATCACCAAGGCCTCGCTGCAGACCCGCTCCTTCATCTCGGCGGCATCCTTCCAGGAGACCACCCGCGTCCTCACCGAGGCGGCGGTCAACGGCAAGGTCGATACGCTCGAGGGCCTGAAGGAGAACGTCATCGTCGGCC
>CAZNNJ010000766.1:0-3068 GCA_964574305.1 uncultured Rhodospirillales bacterium
CTGACGATGATCTCGCAGGACGTGATTCATGCGTTCTACGTCCCCCAGTTCCGGAGTCAGTACATGGTCGTTCCCGGTTGATACATCTCCGAATGGTTCACCCCGACCCACCACGGCACCTAACAACCTTTTTGCGCCCAACACAGCGGCATCAACCATTCCGAGCGGTTCGAGAAGGCCCGCGCCCAGGGCGACCATCTGCACGGCATCCAGGCCTGGGTGGCGCTGCCCGAGGCCAACGAGGAGGACGCGCCCGCCTTCGCCCATCACGGGCCGGACGACCTGCCGACCTATGAGTTCGGCGGGCTGTGGGCTCGGCTGATCGCCGGCAAGGCCTTCGGCGCCGAGGCCAAGGTGAAGACCCATTCGCCGCTGTTCTATGTTCATTGGAACCTTCAGCCCGGGGCGCAGGCTCAGCTGCAGCCGGAATATCCCGAGCGCGCGGCCTATGTCGCGGCGGGCTCGGTCGAGGTCGGCGGTCGGACATTCCATGCCGGCCAGATGATGGTGTTCGCGCCCGGCGAGCCGATCCTGTTCACCGGCGTGACACCGGCCATCGTCATGCTGCTGGGCGGCGAACCACTGGGCGAACGCTTCATCGAGTGGAACTTCGTCTCGTCGCGCAAGGAGCGGATCGAGCAGGCCAAGGCCGACTGGCGGGCCGGGCGGATGAAGCTGCCCGACCTGGATCATGACGAATTCATCCCCCTGCCCGGCGATCCGCCCGCGCCGGCGGGGCCGGTGTCTTAATCAACGAGAATACTGGGGAAGAGCATGGAAATCTCACCGCCGCTATCGCGCCGGGACGTGACGTTCGACACCGTGGCCGATGTGATCGTCGTCGGCATGGGGGCGGCCGGGGCCTGCGCCGCGATCGAGGCCAAGGAAGCCGGGGCCGATGTGCTGGTGATCGAGCGCACTTCGGGCGGCGGCGGGTCGAGCGCGATGGCCGGCGGCTATGTCTATTTCGGCGGCGGCACGCGGGTGCAGAAGGCCAACGGCTTCGACGACACTGCGGAGGAGATGTTCAAATACATCATGGCGGTGACGCCCGAGCCGAACGAAAAGAAGATCCGCCTCTACTGCGACGACAGCGTCGCCCACTTCGACTGGATGGAGCGCCAGGGCGTGCCGTTCAACGACCGCTTCTTCCCCGGCAAGGACCCCGAGCACCCGACCGACGAGACCCTGTCCTGGACCGGCAACGAGGAGGCCTGGCCGTTCAAGGATATCGCCAAGCCCGTGCCGCGCGGCCACAAGATCGGCGTCAACGGCGCGGCCGCCTATGCGATGATGAACGCGCTGATCGCCACGGTTCAGCGCATCGGCATAAGCGTGGAGTTCGATTCGGCGGTCAACGCGCTGGTGTGCGACGATGACGGAAGGATCGTCGGCGTGCGCTATCGCCAGTTCGACGAGATCAAATATGCCGAGGCGCGCAAGGGCGTGATCTTGACCACCGGCGGCTATGTCTGGAACCGCGAGCTGATCGACAAATACACCCCGGCGATGGCGCTGGAGGGGATCAACCCGCACGGCGCGCCAACCTCCGACGGGTCGGGGCACCTGCTGGGCGAATCCGTCGGCGGCGTGTTCATGAACATGCAGGCGGCGATGATCTCGATCCCGATCTATGCCCCCGAAAGCCGGATCAAGGGCATATTGGTCAACAAGTTCGGCAAGCGCTTCATCAACGAAGACACCTATCACGGCCGCGCCACCGCCTTCGCCATGCTGCAGCCGGACATGGTCGCCTATCTGATCTGCGACATGCCCGCCTTCGGCGAGCAAAACGGATACGAGGCGCTGATCGACGCCTGGGAGACGGTCGAGGAGATGGAGCGCGACCTCGGCATCCCCGACGGCGCGCTGCAGGAGACGCTTCGCGTCTATAACGCGAACGCCGCGCGCGGCGAGGATCCGGAGTTCCACAAGGCCGAAAAGTACCTGACACCGCTCACCGAGCCGCCCTTCGCCGCGGTGAATATCACGCTGGGGCCGGTCCGCGCCCAGGGCCTGACCCAGGGCGGGCTCACCACCACCGAAGACGCCGAGGTGGTGGATGCCGCCGGCAAGCCGATCCCCGGCCTCTATGCCGCCGGCGCCACCGCGTCGAACATCGCCAAGGACAGCGCCGGCTATGCCTCGGGCTTCATGATCGGCGAATCCACCTATTTCGGCCGCCGCGCCGGGGCACACGCGGCACGGGCCTAAACCACGTCGGACTCATAGTCGGCCGGGATCGAGCCCTTCACCAGGCAGGGCGAGACGAACAGATAGCCGTGCCAGGCGCCGTGCAGGGTGCGGGCGGCGACGATCGACCAGAAGCCGGCCAGGCAGACGATCAGGCCGCCGCCGATGGCAGCGAGGAAGTCCAGATGGGTGGCGCGGGCCAGCGCCAGCGTGCCGACCGCATAGACACCCAAGGGGAAGGTGAAGCCCCACCAGCCGAGATTGAACGGCATGCCCTCGCGCAGATAGCGCCCGGTCATGAGCACCGCCAGCGCCAGCCACCACAGGCCGTAGCCCCACAGGATCGTGCCGCCGACCACGCCGATGCCGGCGGCAACCGGACCGACCCCGTCCAACCCCATGGCGGCGAAGGCGCGTGGCGCGTCGCCGCCGAGCAACAGCAGGCCGAGCGCCCCGGTGCCGATCGGCCCCAGCGCCAGGAAGCTGGAGGCCGCCATGTCCCGGTGCGGCAGCTTATGCACGAAGAGGCGCAGCGCCAGGATGGTGAGGATGCTCAACGCGATCGGCACCGAGAAGGCCCACAGCGCATAGCTCAGCACCAGGATGCGGAACGCCTCGGCATCGGCCAGGTGCAGCGCTAGCAGCCCGCCGCTGGCGGCGGTTACCTCGGCTGCGACCACTGGCAGCAGCCAGACCGCGGTCATCCGGTCGACGCTGTGGTCCTGGCGGGTGAACATCAGGAATGGCACGGCGACGCCGCACGCCACCGCCATCGCCGCATCGATCCACCAGAGCACCTCGGCGATTTCGACCGAAGCCTTCCCCCAGTGTGGAATGCCGAAAGCGAGAAAGCCGTTCAAAATGGTCGCCCGCCC
>CAZNNJ010000767.1:0-3062 GCA_964574305.1 uncultured Rhodospirillales bacterium
CCCGGGCCTCGGCCAGGGCCTGCTGACACAAAATTGCCACAGTCTCGTCGTTCAGCACTTCGCCGTCGACCAGCAGCCCGTCATGGCCGTGGGTCGTGTAGGGGTCGAGCGCGACATCGGCGATGAGGCCGATGCCCGGCACCTGGCTTTTCACCCGTGCAATCGCGCGGCCGAGCAGATTATCGACCTTCAGCGCCTCCGCGCCGTCGGGGGATTTCAATTCTGGGTTGATTGCCGGAAACAGCGCAAGTGCAGGAATTCCAAGGCTTTCCGCCTCCGCCGCGACCTCCGTGGCGAGGTCGATCGACAGCCGTTCCACTTTTGGCATGGTCGCGATCGGCTCCCGCCGGTTCTCGCCGTCGACGATGATGATGGGCAAAATCAGGTCGGCGGAGGTGACCCTGTTTTCGGCGACAAGGCGTCTGCTCCAGCCCGTCCGACGGTTCCGGCGCATGCGAACGGCTGGGAAAGTCATGGCGTTTACCCCTGATAGCTTGAGGAAAATTTGGCTCGATGTATTGACGATTCACGGTAAAGTGTTTTTAGCAGGGCAACGTTGATCCGAGTCTCGGGAGAAAATCCGTGCGAGCCTATTACGAAACTATCCATATAATCGAACGCCTTCACCGCCAGTCGCTCGACGTGTTGAAGCTCGAACTCGACCGCTTGGGCATCCAGGACATCAACAACGTTCAAAGCCTGATCCTGTACAGTATCGGCAGCGACCAGCTGACCGTCGGCGAACTGACGCTCAGGGGGTATTACCTCGGCTCGAATGTTTCCTACAACCTGAAGAAGATGGTTGAGTCGGGTTATTTGGTTCAGGAGCGGTCGCTGCACGACCGCCGCTCCGTCCGGATCAAGGTGTCGCCCAAGGGCGCCGCGCTCAGGCTCAGGCTCGACGATTTCTTCGAACGCGACGGCCGCCATCTGGTCGATGCCGGGCTGGGCGTGAAGGAGCTCGGCTCGCTCAGCGAAATGCTGAACAAGCTCGAGCGTTTCTGGGCGACTCAGACCGATCCGCAGCTGCGCGCCGGCTGAGCCGAGCCTTCCCGAACCAAGGGGAGGCATTTTGTACCTTCCCGATATGTTGTTTGCGCGGTGGTTTTGGCGCGCAAGGGGTGGTAGGTTCGCCGCCGACCGTCGGCATCCAAGAGTCGACGGCAAGGACGTTTCCCCGAGGACCCTATGACCAACGCCTTCTTCACCGCCAATCTCGCCGATGCCGACCCCAACGTCGCCCATGCCATCGCCGAGGAGCTTGGCCGTGAGCAGGATCAGATCGAGCTGATCGCATCCGAGAACATCGTCTCGCTCGCGGTGCTTGAGGCCCAGGGCTCGGTGATGACCAACAAGTACGCCGAGGGTTATCCGGGCAAGCGCTATTACGGCGGCTGCGAGTTCGTCGACGTGGTCGAGCAGCTGGCGATCGACCGGGCGAAGGAACTGTTCGGCTGTTCCTACGCCAATGTGCAGACCCATTCGGGCAGCCAGGCCAACCAGTCGGTGCTGCTGGCGCTGACCAAGCCCGGCGACACGATCCTCGGCATGTCGCTCGATGCCGGCGGCCACCTGACCCACGGCGCTGCGCCCAACCTGTCGGGCAAGTGGTTCAATTCGGTCCAGTACGGCGTGCGCCGCCAGGACGGGCTGATCGATTACGACCAGGTCGAATCGCTGGCGCGCGAGCACAAGCCGGCGCTGATCATCGCCGGCGGCTCGGCCTATGCCCGCGCCATCGACTTCCCGCGCTTCCGCCGGCTGGCGGACGAGGTGGGGGCGTTGTTCATGGTCGACATGGCCCACTATGCCGGCCTGGTCGCCGCCGGCCTCTACCCGACCCCGATCCCGCACGCCCATGTCGTGACCTCGACCACCCACAAGACGCTCCGCGGTCCGCGCGGCGGCCTGGTGCTGTCGAACGACGAGGCGATCGGCAAGAAGATCAATTCCGCCACCTTCCCGGGCCTCCAGGGCGGGCCGCTGATGCATGTCATCGCCGCCAAGGCGGTCGCCTTCGGCGAGGCGCTGACCCCGGAATTCAAGACCTACGCCAAGGCGGTGCTGGACAATGCCCAGCTGCTGGCCAGGACGCTCAAGGAAGGCGGGCTCGACATCGTTTCCCAGGGCACCGACTGCCACCTGATGCTGGTCGACCTCAGGCCCATGGGCGTCACCGGCAAGGCGGCCGAGGCCAGCCTGGAGCGCGCCGGCATGACCTGCAACAAGAACGCCATCCCGTTCGATCCGGAAAAGCCGACGATCACCTCCGGCATCCGGCTGGGCACGCCTGCAGCGACCACGCGCGGCTTCGGCCAGGCGGAGTTCAGCCAGGTCGCCCAGATGATCCTGGAGGTACTTGCCGGCCTGGCCAAAAACCCGGAAGACAACAGCGCCGTCGAACAGCGCATGCGTGGCCGGGTGCGGGAGCTGTGCGCGCGTTTCCCGATCTACCCGACGCTCTGAGGACGATCGCCGATGCGCTGCCCTTTCTGCGGTAACGAGGACACCCAGGTTAAGGACTCGCGGCCGACCGAAGACAACGCAGCGATCCGGCGGCGGCGCATCTGCGGCAATTGCGGCGCCCGCTTCACCACCTTCGAACGGGTCCAGCTCCGCGAGCTTACCGTGGTCAAGAGCAGCAACGACCGCGAGCCGTTCGACCGCGAGAAGCTGCTGCGCTCGATGCGGATTGCGCTTAGAAAACGGCCAGTCGAGGCCGAACGGGTTGAGCGGGTGGTGAACTCGATCGTCCGGCAGCTCGAAAGCTCGGGCGAGACCGAAATCCCGTCCAAGCAGGTGGGCGAGATGGCGATGCAGGCGCTGCTTCAGCTCGATCAGATCGCCTATATCCGCTACGCTTCGGTCTATCGCAATTTCCGCGAGGCGTCGGACTTCAACGAATTGCTCGACAGGCTGCCGACCGAGGACTGATCATGGCCGATGCTTCGGCTGATCGCCAGTTCATGCAGGCTGCCCTGGCGCTGGCCAGGCGGGGCCTGGGCAATGTCTGGCCCAATCCGTCGGTGGGCTGTGTCATCGTCAAGGATGGCATCGTTGTC
>CAZNNJ010000768.1:0-3060 GCA_964574305.1 uncultured Rhodospirillales bacterium
GTTCAGGTTGTCGATAAAATGTTTCTCCCACGAGCCACCGGTGCGGGCGCCGAAAGCCTCGGCGATGGATTTGGAACCGTCGGTCGAGCGGTCGAGAACGATGACGAGCTCATCGGCGAAACCCAGCCCGCCAAGGCATTCGGCCAGCTGGCCCTCCTCGTTGCGAACGCACATCACCGCGCTGATCATGCGGCGTGTTCCACCGCGTAGAGCGCCTCCGCCGCCTTGGTCACCTCGTCGACCGCCAGCTTCTCCATCTCGGCCAGGGCCAGGTGGTCGTCAATCTTGCACATATCGATGGTGCGGCCGGGATCGTCGTGAGCGATCAGATAGGTCGCGGCGTGGCCCCAGGGGCGATAACGCGCCGGCAGGCCAGGACCGAACAGCGCCAAGGTTGGCGCGCCGGCTGCGGCAGCCAGATGGGTGAGGCCCGAATCGTTGCCGACATAGAGGTCGGCCCGCGCCAGCCACGCCGCCGCCAGCAGCGGATCGGTCCGGCCGACCAGATCGATGACCCGGTCGGCGGCCAGGACGGCGGTCACGCCAGCGATCACCGGATCGGCCTGCGGCCGCTCATTCGCCCCGCCCAGCACCACCAGCTTGCCGCCGGCCATGATGCCGTTGGGCGCCAGCAGCCGATTCGCCAACTCGGCATAGCGTTCGCTCGGCCAGCGCTTGCCGAAGCCGTGGGCGCCCGGCGCCAATGCGAGCAGAGGCACCTGACGGGGGACGGCAGAGGCGACTTCCTCCAGCGAGCCGGAATTCAGCCAAAGGCGCGGGGCGGCATCCTTGGGATCGGCGGTGACCAGGGAGGCCAACCCCTCGACCATATGCTGGCGCGGCTTGAGGCCGACGAAAACCCTCCGCGACCGGCTGCGCACCAGGCGGCTGACCGCAGAGTTGCGCAGGTCGACGACCAGGTCCCAGCGGGTGGTGACGGTCTGCCACCACAGGCTCAGCCAATGGCGATGATAGGGCCGCTTGACCATCTCGATCAGGCGAACCACCTGCGGAATCTCGGTGAACAGAGGCGCCGGCAGCGGTCCGCAGGCCACCGTGATCTGCGCGCCGGGATAGCGGTCGATCAGCACACCCAGGATGCCGGTCGACAGAACCGCATCGCCCAGCCGGTTGGCGGTGATGAAGAGGATGTTCACTTTCGGCGCATCTGGTCCGGGAATGCCTTGGGCGCTCGGCTCATCGGCGATTATAGAAAATGCTGTGCTTCGGTTATAGACAAGCCGGCTCCCCGGCGCAAAGCGGCGCAGGGACACAAGGACCCGGGTGATGACAGGACAAGACATCGGTCTCGACGGTTTCGTACGGCTGCCGGGGCGCGGTTTCCTCAGGCTTTCCGGCGAGGACCGGCTGAAATTCCTGCAAGGGCTGGTGTCGAACGACGTCAATGCCGCAGCCCCCGGCCACGCGGTCTATAGCTGCCTGCTGACGCCGCAGGGCAAGTTCCTGCACGATTTTTTCCTGATCGCCGACGGCGACTCGCTGCTGATCGAATGCGAGGCCGACCGCAGCGTCGATCTGGCTCAGCGGCTCAAGATGTACAGGCTGCGCTCCAGGATCGAGATCGCCGAGGCGGAGTATGAGGTGTTCGCCGCTTTCGGTGCGGCAGTGCCGACCTCGGGCGCCCTCATCTACGCCGATCCACGCAACCCGGCGCTCGGCACGCGCGTCGCTCTGCCGGCGGGCGCCGAGGCAAATCCGCAGATCCCGTTCGACAGTTACGACCGGCTGCGCATCGCCAATGCCGTGCCCGACGGCAGCCGCGATATGGAGGTCGGCAAGGCGATCCTGCTGGAGAACAATATCGACCTCTTGAACGGCGTCGCCTGGGACAAGGGCTGCTATACCGGCCAGGAGCTGACGGCCCGTACCCACTATCGCGGCCTGATCAAGAAACGGCTGATCCCGGTCCGGATCGCCGGCACCGCGCCACCCATCGGCACGCCGCTGATCGAGGGCGGCGGTGAGGTGGGCGAGATGCGCAGTTCCAACGGCGATCTCGGGCTGGCTCTGCTGCGCTTCGAAAGGCTGCGCCGGCCGGAGCCGATCGCGATCGACGGCGCCACCTTGACGCCCGAACCGACGCCCGCGCTGGCCGCCCTGATCGCCGAGAAGCAGGAGTAGGCTTGCCCTCCATTCTCGTCTATCGCGACACGGTCGGCGTACGTTCGGAAGCCTTCGTTCAGCGGCAATATCGGGCCTTCAAGGCGCTCGAGCCGCTCTATGTCGGCACCAAGCGCGGCCCGCTGGCGCCAAAGGATGCGCTGATCCTGGCCGCGCCCGGCCCGCTCGGCGCCTGTGGCCGGGCGATGTTCCGCCAGTTCGGCCGCGTCCCCGCCAGCCTGGATCGGGCCATCGCGGAGCACAGGCCTGGCCTGATCCACGCCCAGTTCGGACTCGGCGGCGCGCTGGCCTTGCCGATCGCCGAAAAGGCCAGCCTGCCGCTGGTCGTCACCTTCCATGGCGGCGATGCGACAAAGGACAAGCATTTCGGGCAGCGTGCACTGGTCCCGACGATCTTCCAGCGGCGGAGGGAGAAGATGGTGGAAACCGCGCATACGATCCTGTGCGTCTCGCAGTTCGTCCGCGAGACGCTGATCGCGCGGGGGTTTCCCAAGGCCAAGCTGGTCACGCATTATCTCGGCATCGACATCCCTGAGAATGCCGTGCTGCCGCCGGCGGGGGCCGGCAATACGGTGCTGTTCGTCGGCCGGCTGGTAGAGAAGAAGGGCGCCGACACGCTGATCGACGCCATGGCGATCCTGCGCGAAACCGCACCAGGGCTGGAGCTCTCGGTCATCGGCGACGGGCCGGCGCGCGGCGATCTGGAGAAGCGGGCTCGCGAAGCCGGCATCACGGTCCAGTTCCAGGGCTGGCAGGAGGAGAAGAAGGTCCGCGCCGCGATGCGCAGGGCGCTGCTGCTCGCCGTGCCCAGCCGCTCGGCGGGCGGCGGCGATTCCGAAGGGCTGCCGACCGTGATCATGGAGGCGATGACGCTCGGCGTTCCGGTCGTCGCCACCCGCCACGCCGGCATCCCGGAAA
>CAZNNJ010000769.1:0-3055 GCA_964574305.1 uncultured Rhodospirillales bacterium
GCGGGGGCGGGGTCGTTCCCAGGTGGGGGTGCGGGCGCCGGGCTGCACGGTCGGGGTGGGCTGCGGGGGCTTGGCACCCTGCGGAAACACCCAGATCTCAATGAAGTCGGAATCGCGATACCCGCCATTGATGATGACGATGCGGCGCGGATCGACTCCACGGCTGGTTGTTAGATAGTCGATCGCCCGACGGCCAAGCGCATCGGCTTGTCCCGCGCGACTGGCGCGGCCGGCGTAAATGATCACGTAAGCCGTCAGGTCGGGCGAGTTCTGTAGCTCAACCGCGAGGTTGTCCAAACGAGCCTTAGTGTCGTCGAACGCGACCGACGGGAACTCATCGAACTTGCGGCATTCGACCGGCGGAGGCGTTTTGCCAACGACGTTCGTCGCAGCTTGCGCCGTCTGACGACACATCGCGTCGCCCGAACCATCGTCTACGACGAGGGTGGCGCTCACGCGCTGGTTGCCGAGACCCGTGGAATCAACCGTGATCGTCGGCGTGCCGGATCCTCTGACGATCCGTGCCTCAGCGGGTGAAACCGTCCAGGTGTAGGCGAGCTGCCCACGGCCTTCATAAGCAACATCGGACGTGAAGGTGATCAGATCGCCGTCGTTAACACTGACTGGTGCCGAGATGTTGACCGGATAGGGGCATGGAGACTTGGTGATGGTGATTTTCTTCGGGTGATAATTGAGATTGACGCAAAGTTTACGTCCGCGTTCGATCTCAAACTCCCTCGTCCAGCGATTGCCGTTCGGCAAGAGTATCTCGAGCGTGTGATGTCCGGGATCGAGTTCGATGATGCGAACCGTTTGCGAAGTGTCACCTTGCGGACGGCCGTCTATTACGAGCGGAAATCCGCCCGGGTTGGTTGAGATTTCAATCTGGCCGTACTTGACCTTTTTCTTCTTGGCCGCATACGCGGTGCTCGAAGTGCAAACCAGAGCGAACGACACCGCGATCAATAACGTGACCGCGACTTTGACGATGGATGAGTTGGGGCGCATGGCAACCATGAGATTTTTCGTGTTCATCGTTAGACCTCCCTCATGGTTGATGCTTGCTTGGTCGCGCGGATCTTAGCGTAGCGACGACGCGCCGCACCACTCAGAGCCACGATGCCGGTGCCGAAGAGGAGCAATGAAGTCGGCTCAGGAATCGGCGGCGTCGGTGTTTGCTCTGGAGGAGGTGGAGTCTTGTGATGGTGCGTGCAAATGCCGGTAATACAAATAAGCGGAATCAAAGCCAGGAAGGGCCATTTGGGAAAGCCACCCGGCGGCGGTGGTATCTCACCGCAGTCGCAGATGCTTCCATCAACGCTGTCCTGCTCGAAAACCTGCACATCACCCTGAGGCTGTTGCGGAGTAACTTCAGTTCCCGCTACCAGCGAAGGAGCAACCGCGTCGGTGCCTTTGGCGGGAACGGATCCCGGTAGTTGCGAATCGATCGCCGGCGCTGCCGCGACACTGATCGCTGGGTTTTGCGAGCCTGCTTGCGTGGTGGGATCCTGGAGGGCGGCGCGCAGCTTAAGTCGCTGCGATTGACCGCCATTTTGCAGGTCGCCCATGACATTAATCACATCGACGAACTTGATTGGGCTGGCCTGGGTTGGTACCGCGACCAACAGCAACAGACTCAGCATCGTCGAACAAGTTCGGATAATCCGAGTTCTCATCTGGTAGGAACCCCTCCTGGGTTGAATCAAAGCAGCAATGAGCGCGATCTTCCGCAGCTTTCATCGCACAGACACTCAAAATCTAACGAATTTCGAGACACCAGCCGCATAGCTTGTCGTGGGTACAAGTCTGCAACACGCTTATGAAGCTATTTGTCTGAAGAGAAAAGAGGCGTAATGCGTGGCGTATTCCAGTTTCAGAGAGGGATTTAGCCGTGGTTTGTCAGAACCGGGGGAAACCTGAACGACCGATTCGTTGAGTTGAGCGATTCTCATCTAGAAGGGCTGGGGATGAGGGCATAGCGACGTCCAGCCATGAGAAAGAAATATGCGAGAGATGGATTCGCTTTGTGCGAATCCATCTCTCGCAATTAAGGGCCTCGTTGGTTGTCCGACCAGGCCCTCACCCCAACCCTCTCCCAGAGGGAGAGGGCAAAGAGGGCGGTCTTATTCTTCGTGACTGGCGGCGGTTTCTGCCTGCTGATTCTCATCCTTGAGGACCGCCTTGCGGGAAAGCTTGATCTTGTTGCCTTCCTTGCCGATGCACTTCACGAGAATCTGCTGACCTTCCTTGAGTTCATCACGAACGTCCCGGATACGCCGATCCGCAATTTCGGAAATATGCAGCAAGCCATCAGTGCCCGGGAAGATTTCGACGAAGGCGCCAAAATCAACGATGCGGCTGACCGTGCCCACATACGTCTGACCGATTTCCGCCTCAGCCGTCAGTCCGCGAATCCGCGCGAGGGCCGCATCGGCCGCAGCGCCGTCGGCGGTTGCGATCGAAACAGTGCCGTCATCTTCGACATCGATCTTCGCACCCGTCTCTTCCACCAGGGCGCGTATGACTTTGCCGCCTGGTCCGATGACGTCACGAATCTTGTCCGGATTGATTTTGATCTTGATGATGCGTGGCGCGTAGGTAGATATTCCTTCGCGCGGTTGTTCAAGCGTTTTCGTCATGACGTCCAGGATGAAGAGGCGACCCTTCCTTGCCTGCTCCAAAGCCTCAGCCATGATTTGCGCGTTGACGCCCGCGATCTTGATGTCCATCTGCAACGCCGTAATACCTTCACGCGTGCCGGCGACCTTGAAGTCCATATCGCCGTAATGATCTTCAGCACCGGCGATGTCCGTCAGAATCGCGTACTTGTTTTCTTCCATCACCAATCCCATCGCGACGCCGGCAACCGGCGCCTTTAACGGCACGCCGGCATCCATCAACGCCAGGGCGCCGCCACAGACGCTCGCCATCGATGATGAACCGTTGGACTCGGTGATTTCCGAAACGATGCGGACCGTGTAGGGGAAACTTGTTTCCACGGGAAATAAACCTTCCAGCCCACCAACACCCAAAGCGCCCGTGGCGACTTTCCCGC
>CAZNNJ010000770.1:0-3048 GCA_964574305.1 uncultured Rhodospirillales bacterium
AAGGAACGTGGCCGGGGCCCCGGGAGGCGGCGCCGGCCGCCACCATGAGCGGTAGCGGAGGATCCTCGTGCGGCTGGGCACCGGGCGCGCCCGGCCCGTGTTCCCAACGCAGCAGCTCTTCATCCCGCATGTCGGCGTCAGTCATCGCTTCGCGCAGCCAGGCGTCGAAGGCTTCGGCCTCCGGATCGACCGCGCCGCGCCCGAAGAAGCCGCGCATATTGTGGTAGGTCTGGCCGCTGCCGATGATCAGCACGTCCTCGCCCCGCAATGGCTTGAGCGCCCGCCCTATGACGACGTGAGCGGCAGGATCGAGACCGCGTTGAAGCGAGAGCTGTACGACTGGGATATCCGCGGCCGGATACATGACTTTGAACGGCACGAATATGCCGTGGTCCCAGCCACGCGACGGCTCGCTGTTATTGGGGATGCCGGCCTCGGAGAGGAGATCACGTACGCGTGCGGCGAGTGCGGGCTCGCCAGGAGCAGGCCAAGTCAGCTCATAAGTGTAGTCGGGAAAGCCACTATAGTCGAAGAGTAGCGGCGGGGCCGAGCCCGCGTTGACGGTCGGGATTTCCTCTTCCCAATGACCGGACACGGCGAGGATCGCGCGGGGCTGCTCGGCTAGCGTCGTTGCGAAGCCGCGAAGGTAGGCTTCCAGTTCGTGCCAAGTGGCGCGCATCGGCCCCGGCTCCAGAAAGAAGCACGGTCCGCCGCCGTGATTGATGAAGAACGTCGGTTGCATGAACACAGTTTGCGCACTGGACGCCCTTCATGAATAGAGATAATGATTCGATCATCTCTATCGGTATGGATGATGGATGCTAGGCAGTCTGACCTTGGACCAGTTACGCGTGCTGGTGGCGATCGCTGAAACGGGCAGCTTCTCGGCTGCTGGTCGCAAACTTCACCGTGCGCAATCCGCGATCAGCCAGGCCATTGCAACGCTGGAAGACGTGCAGGGAGTCACCCTGTTTGACCGCAGCGGTTATCGCCCGTACCTGACGGATGTCGGCCGTGCATTGGTCGGTCAGGCACGCGTCGTCCTCTCAAGCACTGCGCGTTTCGAGGCGATGGCCGCCGGCACGCGCGATGGGCTCGAACCCGAGCTTGCGGTTGCGATCGATCCGTTGGTGCCGAGTGCCCCATTCATCGACAGCATGCAGGCGCTCCGCGATGCCTTTCCTCACCTGCCGGTGAGCTTCTCGACCGAGGGGCTGGGCGGCGCCGAGCGACGGTTGCGCCGGGGAGATGCGGCGCTCGCTTTCTGCGTGCTTCTGCCAAGCGTGCCTGAGGACATAATGGCCTTACCGCTACTTGGCGTGCGCCTGCTCCCGGTCGTGACGCCAACCCATCCGCTCGCCCGGCTCGGCCGTCCGGTCACGCGCGCAGACTTGGATGAGCATATCCAACTGGTGCTGTCTGATCCGTCCACGCCGGACAGTCCGAGCTACGGCATTATGGGAACGAAGGTCTGGCGGTTCGTCGAGCTTGGGCGCCGGCTGGATTTCCTCCTCGCGGGGCTCGGCTGGTGCCGCATGCCCGAACATTTCGTGATGCCGCTTCTGGCCGAAGAACGTCTCGTTCCGTTGCCGATCGAGGACGATCCCGCCAGCGTTAATGGCCCTCTGACAATCTACGCCGCGCATATGCGAGATCGTCCCCGAGGCCGCGCAGGCGCCTGGCTTCTCGACAATCTCCAGGCTCGGTTCAGTCCGATTTCAGCAAGTCCCAGCTCAGATGCGGACAGAGCGATTTCCACCCATCGCTGACATTCTTGATTGATCCGGACCCTGGAGCTTGCCTCGGCTGCCGCCGTCACGCGTGGTGGCAGATAATCTCAATCCGCCACAATTACCGCTTCTCAGGAAAACGGCTTTCGCTTGCTCGTGTTGGAAAGCCCCGAACGCATGGTGCCAGGGTATGCAATTGCGTCAGGGGGGTGTGAACCCCACCATGGAGGCGACTTTCCTATCCAAAGCCTAATTAATTAAGAAGAAGAGTGGCGCGTCGTAGAGGATCGTAGTTTGGGATAGTTTGGCGTCCTGTAGAGTAGTTGCGCGGGCAGGATCTAAACCCGGCGACAGTTGCCATACGTCATTTCGAACATAATTTCGATCTCCCCAACCATCTCGAACGGCATCTCGACGGATCACGTACGCCGAGGGCTGGTTTATACCAACTCTCGTATGCCCACACCGCACTAAATCATTGAAAAACTGCGATCTTCTGTTGACATCCGATTTGAGTCGCCAAGGTACAGTCCTATCAAGGGTTGCGCGGGCGCGGTGCCATATGGCGAGTGATGAGAGAGAGGAACGGATCAGCGGCAGCCTAGATGCCGCGAACGACAATGCTTCGGGAAATTGCTCATCGTCGATCGAGCCTCAGACTGCACCCAATTACCCAGCGACCTCGCTCCCAAATTTCCGAAAGACGTTTAGGAAGAGTTACGCGGCCAATGACAATCACCCGCCTGCTGCTTCGAACAGTTGAGGCATGGGCCAGCCCTTTACAGGCGCCAGCCCCTCGCCGCCACGAGGCTACCTAATGCCCGAAGCCGCCCCTCGATGGCCGAGCCGTTTGCGAGAGGACGGACACGTGACCAGCCTGCAAGAGAACGATGAAACAGCGCCAGATGAACTGTCCGCTGCCGTGGATAACTCCAGGGGAGTAAGCGAGCCGATCGGCGCAATGCCGACCACGCCAAACGCCATCCCAGCGGCTCTTGAGCGAGCGGAAGTGCCCCTCTACTTCCGCCAGTTCAAAAACGCTGAGGTCCTGAAAAAGCTGGCGCATGCCGGCAAAGGACCGCTGTATCAGTTGATTGGAAAGAATGCTTGGTACGAGACGGCCGACATCGTCGCCTGGTTGGCCAGCCGGAAGCGCGCCGGTCCTCACCGCGAGCAGAATCTCGCCGAAGCTTCCACAAAAACAATCGAGCCGGTTTCGGTCGTGCGTGAAAGCCGGGGGAGGCAGGCCAAGGCCGCGCAATGGCGCCGCAAGCAAGCTGAAGACGGCAAGGCCAATGACCCGAAATTGGGGGGCAGG
>CAZNNJ010000771.1:0-3042 GCA_964574305.1 uncultured Rhodospirillales bacterium
TTGCCATCGTAGCTCTCGTGGAAGGCGACCTCGCCACCCACGGTGGGCACGCCGATGGATTTCCCGTAGCCGCCGATGCCGCGCACCACCCCATCGACCAGCCAGGCGGTCTTGGGGTGGGTCGGGCTCCCGAAGCGCAGCGAGTTCATCGAGGCGATCGGCCGGGCGCCCATCGTGAAGACGTCGCGCAGGATGCCGCCGACCCCGGTGGCCGCGCCCTGGTAGGGCTCGATGTAGCTCGGGTGGTTGTGGCTCTCGACCTTGAACGTGACGGCGAGCCCGTCACCAACGTCGACGACGCCGGCGTTGGCCCCGATGCCGGCGAGCACGCCGTCGCCACCGGGCAGGTCCCCCAACTTGCCGCGGTGCACCTTCAGGCCCTTCTTGGGGGCATCGCCGGCGAGCAGTCCGGCGGCGATCATCACCGACGGGTTGGAGGTGTTGGTGCAGCTGGTGATGGCGGCAATCACCACGTCGCCATGGCCCAGCGTGTAGTCGGCGCCGGCGACGGGCACGCGCATGGTCTCCTCACCGGCCGGAACGCCGAATTTGGTGAGCTCTGACATGAAGGCGGGGGCGGCGCCGGAGAGCAGCACCTTGTCCTGCGGACGGCGCGGGCCGGCCAGCGACGGCTCGACATCGCCCAGGTCGAGCGACAGCGTGTCGGTGAAGACCGGGTCGGGCGTCTCGTCATCGCGCCACATGCCCTGGGCCTTGGCATAGGCCTCGACCAGCGCGATCCGGCCGGAATCGCGGCCGGTCAGGTTGAGGAAGCGAATGGTTTCCTTGTCGATCGGGAAGAAGCCGCAGGTCGCGCCATATTCCGGCGCCATGTTGGCGATGGTCGCGCGATCGGCCAGCGCCAGCGCGCTGATGCCGGGGCCGTAGAACTCGACGAACTTGTTGACCACGCCCTTCTTGCGCAGCATCTGGGTCACCGTCAGCACCAGGTCGGTCGCGGTGGTGCCCTCACGCAGCTTGCCGGACAGCTTGAAGCCGATGACCTCGGGGATCAGCATCGACACGGGCTGGCCCAGCATCGCCGCCTCGGCCTCGATGCCGCCTACGCCCCAGCCCAGCACGGCCATGCCGTTCACCATCGTGGTGTGGCTGTCGGTGCCGACCAGCGTGTCGGGATAGGCGATCTGGCGGCCAGCCTCCTTGCCGACCCAGATCGTCTGGGCGAGATATTCCAGGTTCACCTGGTGGCAGATGCCGGTGCCCGGCGGCACGACGCGGAAATTGTCGAACGCGGTCTGGCCCCAGCGCAGGAACGCATAGCGCTCGCCGTTGCGCTCGAACTCGCGCTCGACATTCTCGTCAAAGGATTTGGGGGTGCCGAAATAATCGACCATGACCGAATGGTCGATGACCAGGTCGACGGGCGAAAGCGGATTGATCCGGGCCGGGTCGCTGCCCAGCCGATCGATGGCCTTGCGCATGGCGGCCAAGTCGGCGACGGCGGGAACGCCGGTGAAGTCCTGCATCAGCACGCGCGCCGGACGATAGGCGATCTCCCGGTCGCTGGATCTGGTCCTAAGCCACTCGGCCGCCGCCTTGACGTCATCGACCGAAACGGTGCGCCCATCCTCATAACGCAGCAGGTTTTCGAGCAGCACCTTCATCGAGAAGGGCAGGCGGGACACGTCGCCGATCTCGGCCTTCGCGGCCTCGATGCTGAAATAGTCGTATTCGGTTCCATCGACGGTGAGCGTGCGACGGGTCTTCAGCGTGTCTTTTCCGGTAATGCTCACGGGGATGTGCCTTTATCTTCTGGAGAGGGCCGGCGGGGGACCATGTCACTGGATATGGGATTTGCGCGTGGTCTAACCTAGTTTGACAAGGCGAGCAAACCCGGGTTTTTAGCCGCCGGACGGGACATGATGTCGCCTTTTGGGCCAAATCGTTCCGGCGGGAGGACCAGACATGCAAAAACGACCCTATCTTATCGCCAGCACCCTCCTGTCCCTTGCCTTGAGCCCCGCTTTCGCCGAGCCGACGATGACCCCCAAACGCAACCCCAAACTGACCCCTTAGCAGGAAAAGGCGATGCTGGCCCCCTATCGCGCGCGGATCGATACGCTGGACAATCAGATCGTGGCGCTGCTGGGCGAGCGTTTCGGCGTCATCAGCGAGGTCGCCAGACTGAAGGCCGAGAACGGCATCGCCCCGATCCTGCCCTATCGGGTCGAGGAAGTGGTGCGCAACGCCCGCGCCAAGGCCGAGAAGGCGGGCGTCGACCCGAACCTGGTCGAGAAGATCTATCGCATCATCATCGATACGGCCTGCCAGCAGGAAGAAGACTACGCCCGCGCCCAGCAAGCGAAGGCGCAGTGACGGCTGGTTCCGAAAAAGGTTTCGCCGGCTATCGCCTGTCGTGCCGGCGCAGCGAGCGGATGGTCTTCACCGGCCTGGACTTCGCGGTCCCGGCCGGCGGCGCCCTGCTGCTGACCGGGCCCAACGGCAGCGGCAAATCCAGCCTGATCCGGCTGATGGCCGGGCTGATCCGGCCCTATAGCGGCCGGCTGGAACATGACGGCATGCGGCTCGCCGACGACCCCGCGCTGCATCGCGAGCTGGTCGCCTATCTGGGCCACCAGGATGCGGTGAAACCGATGCTGACCGTCGGCGAAGGCACTCGTTTCTGGGCGTCGCTGCGCGGCCGCCAAGACAAGGCTGAAGCGGCGATGGCGATGATGGGGCTCGGCGATCTCACCGAAACGGCCGGCCGCTTCCTGTCGTCCGGCCAACGCCGCCGCGCCGCGCTGGCGCGGGTGATCGCCGGCGGTGCCCCGATCTGGCTGTTGGACGAACCGACCGTGGGGCTGGACGTCAAATCGATCGCCGCACTGGAGGCGTCGCTGGCCGTCCATCGCGCCGAGGGCGGCATCGTGATCGCTGCGACCCATGCGCCGATCGCCCTGCCGGGCGCGAGCGGCCTCAACCTCGCCGATTTCGAGCCGGAAAGCCTGGCCGAGGAGGAGGCTGCGTGAGACACCCTGTGTCCAGCTTTATGTTTTTAAGCTGCGAGTTTGGTAGCGG
>CAZNNJ010000772.1:0-3033 GCA_964574305.1 uncultured Rhodospirillales bacterium
CATCTCGCGTGCCAGAGCCTGCGTATGCGGGAGAGCGACCTGGCCCTGGCGGGTGGGATCAACGTGATCCTGACGCCCGGGGCGACGATCGTATTCTCTAAAGCTCGAATGCTGACCCCGGACGGTCGCTGCAAGGCCTTCGATGCGCGCGCGGACGGCTTCGTACGGGGTGAGGGTTGTGGGGTCTGGGTGCTCAAGCGTCTCACGGATGCCCTGGCCGACCGGGACCCGATCCTGGCCGTGATCCGCGGCAGTGCGGTGAACCAGGACGGCCGGAGCAGCGGCCTCACCGCGCCCAACGGGCCGGCGCAGGAGGCGGTGATCCGCCCGGCGCTCGACAACGGCAGGGTCGAGCCAACCGACGTGGGCTACGTGGAGGCCCCCGGAACGGGCCCGGGAACGCGGTAAGGAATCCCGGGGCCGGGGGCCGGCGCATCGCGAACCCAGCGGGGGCGGTCGCGATAGAATGGCCGGTCGCGATAGAAGCGGCCCCAGTAATCCTCGACCGAGAAGGCGACCACCGGCAGGCCGATCTGGGCGCCGAAGGCGAGCACGGTGACCCGTACGCCGTTATAGGGGTAGGCGAGCAGCCGACCGTCGAACCAGCCGCGATAGCTCTGGAAGGAGACATCGCACCAGCCGAAGCCGACGAGGCAGCCATAGACCTGGACCGGCTCGCCGGGGCTGAGATCGACCACCCGCGGATAATCCGCCCCCGGCCCCGCGACCAGCGCGGCGCCCGACACGATATAGGCGTTAGAGGTGCGCGCCGCCGCCGGCCCCGCCAGCATGGCCAACAGACCAACGATGATGAGCGCCGATCTCATGCTTTCCCTGCCATGCCCTACCCGCTTGCCTCGCCG
The DNA here is from genome assembly GCA_964574305.1 of uncultured Rhodospirillales bacterium. Classification (GTDB taxonomy): domain Bacteria; phylum Pseudomonadota; class Alphaproteobacteria; order BOG-932; family Roseiterribacteraceae; genus BOG-932. Next base: position 864 of record CAZNNJ010000772.1, read on the forward strand.
GCGGACACTATAGCCCGACACTCCTAACCGGCAACGAATGTCGTTGTTCCCGCCCCTCGGGCGGGCTAGGAACAGGAGATGAGCACCGAGGAAAACCGGGCGACGGCCCTGAAGATGGTGGCAACCCTGGGCGCGGGAAAGCCGGACCTGTCGCTCGCGACCGGCGACGCGGTCTGGTGGGCGCCGGGCCGCGGCGAATTCGGCAACGAAACCTTCGCCGGGATGGCCGCCGCCTTCGCGGGCATGTTCAAAAGCCCATCCCAGATCACCGTCCACGGCGTCACCGCCGAGGGCGACCGCGTCGCGATCGAGGCGCAAGGCCATGCCGAGCTGACCAATGGCAAGGTCTACCGAAACACCTACCACTATCTGTTCGTGTTCCGGGACGGGAAGATCTGCCGGGGCAAGCTCTATAACGACACGCAGCATGCGGCGGAGATTCAGGGATAGGCTGGTTCAGCTCGATTGGATGGCCTTAATGATGTCGTCCCCGCTGTGAACGATCGTCGGTACGCCGACGGATTTAATCATCTCCGGTGGCAAATGTGGGATCACCGATGGATTGGCGACAGCAGCGCCGCCGAAAGACCACCAAAGTGCCGTATTTGTCTGGCGCATGATCTCATAAATTGCATCATGCAAGCCATTTCCAGCCGGCCGGTTGATGATGAAACCGACGGTCATCGGGTCATCATCGACCTTGACTAGGCAGCGTCCTCCCCCCGGGAACTGCAATATCCATTCGCCAGCATCATCTCCCACGTGAAAAGGCGCAAACGCATCCCTCATAATGCTTGTAGGAAAGAAATCGTCATTGCCGTTCTTGAAGCAGCAAAGGCAAATATCAAAGCTCATTTTGACTGCTCCGCCCGATAAGAAATCGTTTTTCCGGCATAAATATCCAGATATACTTCAGCGCCCTCTATAGCACCTTTAATCCAGGCAATACAATCTTCGATTTTATTTACGACAGCCTCGGTGTAATAAACCCTAATGTCATCAAAATGATGCGCCTTAAATTCCAGATAATAGAAGAGGGCCTCACCGCGATCCGCAAAATGCCAATCAACCCCACGTCCAGCACTAGCCCGATTCTGAGTTTCAGCCTGTTTCATCAGCTTATCGTAGTAATTTTCTTTGAAAGGAGAGTCTTGGTAACGCTCGAGCAGCCAATCATTCCCTAGCCCCTTTGCCTCGAGCATGCGTTGAGTTGTTTCATCGCAGCCATCGAACCTTACGCCATTGTACAGCACATCGAATCCGGGGAGCAGGCCGGTAATCTGCGATTGATATGCAACCGTGCGCGCCGACCTGTCGCCATTATCAATTTCAACCGTTGGAGGCGGACAGTTCTTGCGATCATCCAAATCTGTCGCCGGCCTCGGAAAAGCCTCCGACTTCGGATCAGGACTGGCAGACGGCGTCTCAAGCGGTCCACCAAATAGCGGGAGAGCATCCAGACTAAATACTGTACCCGCCCCAACGCGCTGACCGATAACTCGGCCCGCGCTATCGCGATGCAAACCGGCACTATCGGGAAAACCCTCATAAATGCGCTGAATATTTCCCTGATCGTCCCGCCGAAAAATCGTTAGAACCCCTTCGTCGGACCGATAGCTGAGGTCCGGGTGACCGGGAATATCGCCTTCGTGAATGTTGCTGCCGTTGGTCGGGATCAAGGCAAGTAGACCGCCAAGGGCGAGTGAGCCACCAACTGCGGCGACAAGCCTGCCAAGCAAGCCTAAAACTTCGGGCGCCAACTCTTCCACTGCCGGTGTTGTGGCCGGAGGCTCGATTGTCGGGGCGCTTACCGGAGGTTCAAAGAAGGCCGGCTGGGCCAGCGGTGGCTCCAAGAATGGCTCAGGGGGTTCAAAAGCTTCACCGTCTTCAGATGCATCGGAACTGCCGCCAGTTGTCCATCGACCGTTATTGTCGCGAGGCTGAGCTGGATCATATTTCAGAAATGCTGCCGAGGCTTCGAGGCGGGCAAGTTCGTCACCACTAATACTTGCGAGGCGCGTCTGTAAGCCAAGGATTTGTGCTTTAGCTAGATTGCCATCATCGAGCGCACGCCGGATCCCGTCCAGTTGTAGCTCAAAATGTTCAACGTCATGATAACTACCAAGAGCGAGCTTCAAAAGCTGCCCGGTCTCGTTAAAATCAACAATTT
>CAZNNJ010000773.1:0-1844 GCA_964574305.1 uncultured Rhodospirillales bacterium
GGGCCCATCCACCGTTGCCGTCCACCCACACGCTGGCCAGCGGCGCTCCCAGGTCGGCCGGGGGCCGGCCGGAGGCGAATGATTCGGTGAATTGCTGAACGGTGTAGGTCATCGGCATGCGTCCCCGAAGCCGCACTATAGTCCAATGACCGCAGGGCGGCAGCCGCTTCGCGTGTTCACGTCCTGTGAAAATCGGCTCCCGCACCGTCTCTCCGGGAACCACGGAAGGATCACCGCAGCCGGACTGACGGAATGCCGGAATTTCGCCGCTTTGCGTATATAGTCGTGTGAATGTCACCTGGAGCATCCCGATGAACCGCGCCGCCGTCGCCGTCTCCGCCGCCCTGGTCTCGCTTATCGGCCTCGCCGCCCGGGCCGCGGATCTCAACGCGATGATGAAGCAGGGCGGCGAATGGGAGATGACCATGTCCGGCGGCATGATGCCGACGATGACCCAGCGGAGCTGCTATGCCGGCGACAAGTCGATCGCCGACCTGACCAACCGCAACATGAAGAACTGCAGCCAGCAGTCGGTCAGCGTCGACGGCGGCACGGCGACGGTGAACGCGGTCTGCCAGATGCAGAAGATGACGGTCACGGTGCAGTCGACCGTCCGCGCCACCGGCGACGCCTCCTTCCATGCCGACAGCCACGTCCATCTCGAAGGCATGCCGGCGATCCCCGGCATTCCCGCCGACATCACCATGACCGTCGACGCCCGCCGTACCGGCCCCTGCCAGCCGGGCGACAAGCCGATGTGACGAAAGTGCCGCATGCCTGATCTTCGTACTGTAACAAAGCGGCAATAATACTTACAAACTAGACCAGTATAGGCTCTTCGACCGCGAGATGACTCTCGCCCGACGAGGGCCGACTGCAATGCCGACAATTCGCGCGAAATCCTCTCATTTATTATCGACTGCGGCCTTACTGGCAATCGCCGGGACGATGCCGGCTCATGGACAGGACGCCGCGAGCCAGACTTCGGCGAGCCCGAGCGGCAATTCAGAGGAAATCGTCGTCTTCGGTTCCCGCAACCCGCAGAAGGTCGCGCGGGAGGTGCAGGAAAACGCGCCCAATCTGGTCAATATCCAGTCGCAGCAGGAAATCGAGAAATATCCCGACGTCAGCACCGCAGAGGCGCTGTCGCGCATTCCCGGCGTCTCGCTGGAGACCGACACAGGCGAAGGGCGCTTCGTCAATATCCGCGGCCTTGACGCCGACCTGAACGGCACGACCTTCGGCAGCGTCAAGCTGCCGGCCTCGAGCCCAGCCTCGCCGTTCGGCGGCGGACGCGCGGTGGCGTTCGACGCGATCCCGGCAGGCTTCGTCGGCTCCATCGCGGTAACCAAGTCGCTGACGCCCGATATGGATGCCGAGGGCCTGGGCGGCCAGATCGAGATCACCCCCAAGGAGCCGCGCCCCGACGAGCAGCCATTCGCCGAGGGCCTGCTGGGCTCGGGCGTCGAGCCCTTGCGCGATACGCCCATCGTCCAGGGCGACCTGACGGTCGGCGGCTCGTTCGGCTTCGATTCCGAGCCGTGGGATGAGGGCGGCGACAAGCCGTTCAGCATTCTGGCCACCGGCGACACCTATGAGGACCAGCGCGGCATCGACGATGTCGAGGAAGGCTATGCCGACAACCAGGCGGGGGGCGTCCCCGATAAGGTGTTCACAGATCTGCAATTGCGCCGGTATCTCTACCATCGGCGGCGTTACGGTTATGGCGGGGAATACGATTTCCGGCCCTCCGACAACACCAGCCTGTATTTCCCCCATGCCGCGGACGGCTAACACGAGGGTCACGACGAACAGTTCTTGCGGGAACATCGGCTCCAACGGCG
>CAZNNJ010000773.1:1854-3029 GCA_964574305.1 uncultured Rhodospirillales bacterium
CGCGACCGCGCGTGGTTCTACCTTGGCAAGATTCGCTATCAGCGCGGGCTTTACGGTTATGGCGGGGAATTCGATTTCCGGGCCTCCGACACGACCAGCCTGTATTTCCGCTATGCGGAGAGCGGCTATACCGAGGATCAGGACAAGCAGTTCTTGCGGTATAACGGGCTCGATAGCGGCGATGGTTCGGGACTTCCCGGGGCCATCCATTATGTCGACCCGGCAAATCCGAACGGCTTCATCGCCACGGGCGCGTCCCTGGCGACCACGACGACCGACGCCGTCGAAACCTTGCGTAACCGCGTCATTTCTTTTGGCGGCGTCACGCGCTTCGACAACGGTATGGTGCTGGATTACCGCGGCAGCTATGCCGACGGCAGCTATCATCAGGTGCAGAATTACGGCGCCGAATTCGACACCGTCACGCCGCTCACCGTCGCCTACAACAACATCGCCGATCCCAACCATCCCCGGGTCCAAACACCGGGCTTCAACGCGACCAATCCCGCTAACTACACGCTGATGGGCCTCAACAATTCCAGCCAGGAGAATACCGACGGCGAGTGGGCCGGCGCGGTCAATCTTGCGATACCCCTCGATCTCATGAACGGTTCCGGCACGTTCAAGCTGGGCGCGTCGTTGCGGCAGCGGCTGAAGAGCGTCGACCAGCAGAACGAGAATTTCGACCTCTCCAAACTTCCCGCCACCTATACGCTGGCCGATTTCGATTTCGGCGGCGTCAAACATACCTATTACGACGGCCGCTACACGCTGCCCACCGCGCCCAACCTCAAGCAGATCCGGGCTCTATTCCTGCAATATCCGGGGGCGGTCACCGAGGATGTGGCGAGCGACCTGGGCGCCTTCGAGCGCGATTCGGAAAATGTCTATGCCGGCTATTTCCAATATGCCTGGAACCAGGGTCCCTGGGGCGTGCTGGCCGGCATGCGGTTCGAGCAGACCGACGCGGTCTATGGGGCCTACACCCAGACCACGGACAAGTCGGGGAACAACACGACCTTCCTGTTCACCGACCATCCGACCGATTATTTCGACTATTTCCCCTCGGTCCAGGGCCGCTACCAGAACGCCCCCGACCTGAACGCGCGCCGGGCCCATTCAACCGCGATCCCCCGGCCAGGCTTCACCCCCACCAACGTGCCCACCCCAAACGC
>CAZNNJ010000774.1:0-3023 GCA_964574305.1 uncultured Rhodospirillales bacterium
CCGGTATTCGCATCAGCCGTTCAAGGTGTGGCGGTTCTGGGCCGCCACGAGCGTATGGGTCTTGCCGTCAACCAGGACACGCCGGAGCGGCAGCCCCTCCTGGCTCACCAGCTGAACCACAACGTTGCCGTTGCCGTCGAACTCGGCATGGCCGACCCGGACCATCCGCTGGCCGATATCGAGCAGCGAACGCGCGACCAGCGCTTTGGCTTCGGCGATCGTGAGCGGGCTCGCCGCGTCGACGGCGATGACCTGCTGCGTCTCCGCCGCGAGGGCATGTGATGGCGCGGTGATGGCCGGGCTGATCAGGAAGCTGCTCAACAAAAGAAAATATTCCCTAGGCATAATCGTTGTCTCCAATCTTCAAGCAACAAGGCGCTTCTATGGATCGGCTGGTTTGATGGCCGTTCGTGGCGCCTTGTGAGGCTTGAGATATGCCGTGGCATGAGGCTCGACAAACGAGTTCTCCCTATGCCATGCATAAGGAAATTTTATGGAATAAAAGATGGCCGACAGGCTTCCGCCGCTGAATACTCTGAGGGTCTTCGACGCAGTTGTCCGGCATATGAGCTTCACCCGGGCGGCGTCCGAGCTCGGCATGACCCAGGCGGCGGTCAGCTATCAGATCAAGCTGCTGGAAGATCGGGTCGGCGCCCCGCTGTTCCAGCGCCTGACCCGCAAGCTGATGCTCACCGAGGCCGGCCAGCGCCTGGCGCCGGTGGTGGCGGACATATTCGTGCGCCTGCGTGCCGTTTTCGGCTCATTTTCCACCAGGAACGACGGCATCCTGGCGATTTCCTCGGTCATCACCTTCACCACAAACTGGCTGGTGCCGCGCATCGGCAAATTCCAAATGGCCTGGCCCGAGATCGCAGTCAGGATGGAGACCGATTCACGGCTGGTCGATTTCACGCGCGAGGAGTTCGATGTCGGCATCCGCGGCGGCCGGGCCGCCAGGGGCATGTGGCCTGGGCTCGCCAGTGACCTTTTGATGTCAGTCGACTTGATGGCCTTCTGCGCGCCCGAGCTGGTGGCGCAATATGGGCCGGTCTTGGCGCCTGCCGATCTGATGAAGATGCCGCTGATCGGGGAATTCAATCCGGATCGTCCGCACCCCGACGGGATTGAGGCAGATTGGCGCAGCTGGTTCCGGGCTGCCGGCGAGCCGACGATTGAAATCCCGCCGCTGAAATCCCGCTTCGCGACCCAGCAATTGGAGGCCGCGGCGGCTTTGACCGGTCAGGGCGTTGCGCTCCTGACGCCCGAGTTCTTCCGCGCGGAGATTGATTCGGGCCGACTTATTCCGCTTTCGGCGGTGCGTGTCAGGGATGTTGAAAGCTATTACCTGGTCTGCCTGGCAAGCCGGCGCGAGGTGCCCAAGATCAAGGCCTTCCGCGAGTGGATCCAGCAGGAACTGGCCGTCGGCAAGGGCTATTCCCCGCCGGGCATCGCCTGAGGGGCGGTTGGCATATCGGCAACCTGCCGATAAGCTCCCTCCTGTCAGGCTTCTGCCTCGCTTGAAGCTGACGTGGCGCGAGCCATCTGTAATGACGAGGGTCGTGCCGCGTCGCCACCAAGTGGGATAGGCTAGAACCCGTCACCGAGTCCCGGGTTTATGTCAGACGTACGGCAGCCCGGGCTATTTGGAAGGGACCATATGATGAAAACATCCGCGGGATCGATCTACCCGGTGTTGCCTCTACGGGACATCGTCGTTTTCCCGCACATGATCGTTCCGTTGTTCGTCGGCCGTGAGAAATCGGTGCAGGCGCTCGACGACGTCATGCGTGACGACAAGCAGATTCTGCTGGTGACGCAGAAGAATGCAGGCCAGGACGACCCGGCCGCCGAGGATATCTATCGCGTCGGCACCGTGGGCACGGTTCTGCAGCTGCTGAAGCTGCCGGACGGCACCGTGAAAGTGCTGGTCGAGGGCGTCAGCCGCGCCCGGATCAAGAGCTTCACCGACAATCCGAATTTCTTCCAGGCCGACGCCGAGTTGATCGAGGACACGGTCGGGCAGGGGCAGGAGCTCGAGGCGCTGTCGCGCGCGGTGATCGCGCAGTTCGAACAGTACATCAAGCTGAACAAGAAGATCCCGCCCGAGGTGCTGGTCTCGATCAACCAGATCGACGAGCCGTCGAAACTGGCCGACACGGTCGCCTCGCATCTGAACCTCAAGATTCCCGAGAAGCAGCAGCTTCTGGAGCTGGAGACGATCAGCGAGCGGCTTGAGCGCGTCTACGGGTTGATGGAAAGCGAGATCGGGGTTCTCCAGGTTGAAAAGCGCATCCGCAACCGCGTGAAGCGCCAGATGGAGAAGACCCAGCGCGAGTACTATCTGAACGAGCAGCTGAAGGCGATCCAGAAGGAGCTCGGCGAATCCGAGGAGGGCCGCGACGAGCTGGCCGAGCTGGAAGAGCGCATCAACAAGACCCGTTTCAGCAAGGAAGCCAAGGAAAAGGCCAAGGCCGAGCTGAAGAAGCTCCGGACCATGAGCCCGATGTCCGCCGAGGCGACGGTCGTGCGCAACTATCTCGACTGGATGCTGTCGATCCCGTGGCAGAAGCGCACCAAGATCAAGAAGGACATCGTGCTGGCCGAGCGGGTGCTCGACGCCGATCACTACGGCCTGGAGAAGGTCAAGGAGCGCATCCTGGAATATCTCGCCGTCCAGCAGCGGGCGGAGAAGGTGAAGGGCTCGATCCTGTGTCTGGTCGGCCCGCCCGGTGTCGGCAAGACCTCGCTCGGCAAGTCGATCGCCAAGGCGACCGGCCGCAACTTCGTGCGCATGTCGCTGGGCGGCGTGCGCGACGAGGCCGAGGTCCGCGGCCACCGGCGCACCTATATCGGCTCGATGCCCGGCAAGATCATCCAGGGCATGAAGAAGGCCAAGACCTCGAACCCGCTGTTCCTGCTCGACGAGATCGACAAGCTGGGCGCGGACTGGCGCGGCGATCCTTCGTCCGCGCTTTTGGAAGTGCTGGACCCCGAACAGAACTCCACCTTCGCCGATCACTATC
>CAZNNJ010000775.1:0-3022 GCA_964574305.1 uncultured Rhodospirillales bacterium
GGTCCGCCACTTCACCGTCGACGGCAAGACCCGCGCCGTCGCCGTCGCCCCGGTGATGCGGAAGGCCGGACACCTGGCCGAATGAGGCCGCGGCAATCCGCGGATCGGGTCTGCCTGCCCGGTCCGCGGAGCGCCATTGCCGCCCGATCCCATCGAACCCATATCCAGCGTGGTTTTCGTCCCGTAAAAGCAGGACGCCCTCGTATCGCGGACGTCTCCTCCCGATGATGAACAATAAATCCAGGACCTTGATCGGCGGTCTCGTCCTTTTGGGGCTGATCGTCGTCTATCTGATCGTCGGCCAGGTCACCGGCGCGCCCCACTACGATGCCCGGTTCGACGCCGTCACCCTTCCGACCGGCCCCAAGGGCCAGGCCAGCAAGGTCGCCGCCGTCACCGCCGCGATGCTGCGCGACGGCGTTGATCGCGGCTGGTGCCCAAGCGAATCCGTCCTGACCCCGGCAAGCTGGCGCACCGACACCTGCGCCTTCCAGCTCGGGCAAGAGAAGATCCTGTCGCGGACCACCTTCACCTTGCGTGAGGATGTCGCGACGCTGGGGTCGCTCAACGACATCGACAAGGACCTCGATATCGCGGTCGAGCGCATCCAGGCCGGTCCGCGCATGTGGGGTTTCATCTACAACACGGTCGGGAACTACCGGATCGCGGCCGGTGCGCTCGACCGGTTCAACGAACGCGTCGTCGCAGGCCAGGCGGGCTATTATCCGCGCATCGACAATCTCGGCGATCTGCTCAAGACGATCATCCGGGCGACTGGCGGTCAGGTCGAGGTGCTGAAGGCGATCGACAGCCATTCCTGGCTCATGACCGGCGAGACGCGCGCCGAATTCGTCCACACCCGGGGCGAGTTCATGGCGGCCTGCGAGATATTGAAAGCCGTCCAGGTCGATTTCGACAGCGTCATCGACAAGCAGTCGGTCAAGCCGTCGATGGACGCGGCGGTCGACGCGGTCTGCGCGGTGAACGAGACCACGACCCCGCTGATGTCCTGGTATATCGACAGCCACATCGCCTCGCTCAGCGGCAACGGCGCAACCGCCGTCGCCAAGCTGCAGAATGTCTATAGCCACCTGGCGTCGATGCCCGGCAATGGCGGGCGGTGACCGGGCCCATGATCAGCTTCTTCGATCTGTTCAAGATCGGCATCGGCCCGTCCTCGTCCCATACAGTCGGCCCGATGAAGGCCGCGGCCGCCTTCGTCGCGGCCGGCGACCTCACCCAGGTCGAGCGGGTGCGGGTCACTTTGTTCGGGTCGCTGGCCTGGACCGGCAAGGGGCATGGGACGGACAAGGCGGTGATACTCGGCTTGAGCGGGATCGAGCCAGCCACCGTCGATCCGGATGCCGCCGACCGGCTGGTCGCGCAGATCCTCGTCTCCCACAGGATCAGCCTCGGCGGGCGCAAGGCCGTCCCGTTCGACCCTGTGTCCGACATCGTCTTCGACGGCATCTCGCCCGCGCCGGCGCACCCCAACACGCTCTGCATCGAGGCCTTCGATGCAGCGGGCCTGGCTATTGCTGCCCAGCGCTGGTGCTCGATCGGCGGCGGCTTCATCGTGCCGGAAAGCCAGGTCGGGCAGGCTAGTGTCGAGGAAGCTCAGGTCCCCTTCCCGTTTCGCACAGGCAAGGAGCTGCTGGCGCTGTGTGAAGGCCAAGGGATGCGGATCGCTGATATCGTCACGGCGAACGAGCTGGCGCTGCGGTCCGAGGCGGACATCAAGGAGGGGATTGCCAAAATCGACAGCGCGATGATGGCGTGCATCGCACGAGGATTGACGGCCGAGGGGCCTCTGCCCGGTGGCCTCAATGTGAAACGCCGCGCCAAGTCGCTGCTCGCCCGGCTGGAGGCGCGGAAGGCCTCGAACGAGCGGATGCCGCACGAGGCGATGGACTGGGTCAGCCTCTATGCCATCGCGGTGAACGAGGAGAACGCGGCCGGCGGCCGGGTGGTGACCGCGCCGACCAACGGCGCGGCCGGCGTGATCCCGGCGGTGCTGTTCTATTACCACGACAACTTCCCCGGCGCCTCGATGGAGGGCGTGCGGACCTTCCTGCTGACCGCGACCGCGATCGGCGCGCTGATCAAGATGAACGCCTCGATCTCAGGCGCGGAGGTCGGCTGCCAGGGCGAGGTCGGGGCCGCCTGCTCGATGGCCGCCGCCGGGCTGGCCGCGGCGCTGGGCGGCACACCCAGGCAGATCGAGAACGCCGCCGAGATCGGCATGGAGCATCACCTCGGCATGACCTGCGACCCGATCGGCGGCTTGGTCCAGATTCCCTGCATCGAGCGCAACGCCTTCGGCGCGGTGAAGGCGATCAGCGCCGCCTCGCTGGCCCTGCACGGCACCGGCGAGCATCATGTCACGCTGGATCGGGTGATCGCGACCATGCGTGAGACGGGGGCCGACATGCAGGCGAAGTACAAGGAGACTTCGGTTGGCGGGCTGGCGGTGAATCGGATCGAGTGCTGAGGGGCGGCTAATTCCGCCGCCGCGCCCATCCCGGCGCCGGCGCGCGTACCAGGCGGCTTTCTGGAATCAGCCCCCGTATCCTGCGGCCGAAGCTACGCAGGCAGACCTCGGTCTCGGCCAGCGGCCCGACTGTATAGCTGCGCGATGACATGCCGGCCTGGACGCGCTCGATCAGCGCCTTGTCCTCAAGGCTGACCATCCGGTTGATGCGCCAGTTGAGATAGCGGGCGGCCCGCATCTCGCGCCGTGTATCGGGCAGGACATAGGCGATCTCGCGGATCAGCGTCTCGGTCGGCGAGACCGGGATGAACTGCATGAAATCGACCTGGTCGGGATAGATGTCGAAGGCGATGTTGGGCCACAGCTTGTAATAGGCCCATTTGCGCTGCCGCTCCGGCGGCAGGTGCGGCGCGTCCGGCAGATATTTCTGATAGAGCCGCTCGGACAGGTTGGCGGAGGGCTCGGCGCGCATGTCGCCCCACATCTTGTCGCGCCATTGCCCGGCCTCGGCCGCGTAGGCCCGGCCCAACA
>CAZNNJ010000776.1:0-3022 GCA_964574305.1 uncultured Rhodospirillales bacterium
CTAATGATGGTGCTGCCAATCTGCTGATCGGGCGATGCCTTCATGCGCTGGAGCAACGATTGGCAACGATGGTTCGCTGTGTATTTCAGAAGGGTCAGGTGATCAGTATCCAGGAGGATCATGCCTTGGACTTGCGACGATCGGCCTCCCGGATTTTTCGCCCGGCGGCATCAATTTGTTCAGAGAGCTCACTTGGCACGAAGTGTCCGACCGCGTGTCGCCAATCCTTCCACTGGCGGTTTGCTTGCGAACTCAGCCATTCCGCCATGCCCTTCTCAAGAGCGGCGACACGTTCCTCGAGGCTTGTAAGTGTGATATCCGCCATGGTCTCGACCGAGCCGCGCACCGCCAGCGTATCGGGGCCTAGCTCGGCGGCCGTCTGGGCCAGCCGGTCGGCGTCGCGGCCATGCACGATCAGCTTGGCACCCTCGGCCGCGAACAGCCTGGCGGTCTCCAGCCCGATGCCCGAGGTGGCGCCGGTGACGAGCGCGATCTTTCCATCCAGCTTGCCCATGTCTACCCCTTGGCCCGGATGAAGGCTTCGGCGAAGCGCTCCATGTCGCGGATCTTGTCGTCGATGCTCATCCGGCTGGCGCGGCCGTTTTCGTCCAGCCAGGCGCTCTTGTGGATCTGGGTGACGCCCATCTCCGCCACCCGCTTCAGCGTGTCGGCGCCATAATCGTGGAGATTGGTCCCGATCTCGAACGGCTCGCGTTCCCTGCCCAGAGCCGCCCGCTCGGCCTGCAGCGCCGCGACGATGCCGGGGATTTCATCGGCCTGATATTGCGCTCCGATCCAGCCTTCGAACCGGGCTGCCCGCCTGTAGGCGGCCGGACTCCGCCCGCCGATCAGGATCGGCACCGGCTGGGTGACGCCGGGCGACATCTGCAGCGGCGGGAAGTCGTGGAACGCCCCGTGATACTCCACCGTCTCGCCGGCCATCAGCCGGACGACGATGTCGAGCATCTCGTCGGTCCGCCTGCCGCGATTCTCGAATGCTTGGCCGGTCAGGTCGAATTCCGACTTCTGCCAGCCGATGCCGGCGCCCAGCATCACCCGGTTGTTGGACAGGCGCGCGGCGGTGGAGATCGCCTTGGCGGCGCTGAACGGGTCGCGCATCGGCAGCACATAGACCGTGGTCATGAATTTGAGCGTCGTCGTCACCTGCGACAGCGCCCCGATCTCGACCCACGGGTCCGGCCAATGCGTTTCCGGATACCACAGCACCGCCGCGTCCCGGCTGTAATCATAGGCCTGGTACTGGGTCTCGAATGTGACCAGATGGTCGGCCAGCGCCAGGCCCTCGAAGCCGAACTCCTCCGCCTTTTTCGCCAGGATGGGCAGCTCGTCCATGTCGACGAGCGCCATCACCTGCCAATACTTCATGAGGCAGCTGCGTTGATCGGCCCGACGATCCAGGCGAACAGGTCGATCAGCAGCAGCGTAAGCATGCTGACGAAGCTCGCCTCGATCACGCAGCGCTGCAGGCTCCACTTCTCGGCCGCGGGCGGTTCGTCCAGCCGGTAGACGTTGGGGAAGCTGACGATGAAATAGAGCATGTAGCAGAAGGTGCCGATCGCCAGCATCCGCGCCTTGTCGATGTAGTAGACAGTCTTGGCCACCGCCGGCTGGATGTAGAAGAAGGTTTCGGCATAGGCGAAGAAGTATGACGCCACTGCGACGATCAGGATCCAGGCGATCCATTTGAGCGTGGGCGAGGCGTTGTCGGTCATCGACCGCACCCGCCGCATCACCACGCAGGCGGCATTGTGATAGATGGTGAAGAAGGCCATCGTGTTGAGATAGATGCCGAGCGGGATCTTCTCGTGATTGGCCAGCGCGGTCGCCTCATCCGGCCCGCACAGGCGTGAATCGAGGAACAGCGACACGTTCGGGAAATTGTAGCGCATGCCTAAGACCGAGAAGAACCACTCGGTATGGAAATAGGTGGCGAAGAAGACGAAGACGCCGACCCAGATCTGGAATTTGAACCACCATTGCCGGGTCCACGGGATGCCGGAATTGGCCCTGAGGATCAGCGGCAGCACCACGCAATAGGGCGCCCACATCAAGAGGTCCTGGGTGATGTGCCAGAAATTCCCGGCATCGACCCAGCCCATCTGCTGCATCACGGCGTTATAGATGAAGAAGATCGGGATGAAGATCAGATAGAGTTTTTCCGCCCAGGCCCGGTCCGGATTTTTCGAAAACCAATAGCCGCCCATTCTTCACCTCCCCGTCATCTCGTTGATGCGTTTCTGGTGGCACACTATGGGCGGCACGGACTTCATTCCAGTTACTTCGTGGTAACTGGGTGCTGGACAGTTTTCTCCCCCGGGGTCCACAGTTCCGCCGATGTCGCAGATCGAACCAAATTTCAACGACGACCGGCGCCTGGGCCGGGTGGCGCGCGACCTGCTCGACCGGGTCGGCGACCGCTGGTCGGCGCTGGTGATCTATGTGCTGTATGAGCGGCCGCTGCGCTTCTCGGAACTGAAGACCCGGATCGACCAGTTCGGCCCGCGCCGCCTCGGCCGTACCGAGATCAGCCATAAGATGCTGGCCGAGGTTCTGCGCGAGCTGCGCCGCGACGGGCTGATCGCCCATGCCGATCAGGATTATGCCCTGACCGCGCTGGGCCGCAGCTTCTGGGGGCCAATGATGGCGATCCATAACTGGACCCAGGACCATCTCGACGAGGTCGAGCAGGCGCGCCGCGTATTCGATGCGGCGGAAGGGGAGGGGCCGTAAAAAACAAACCCGGCCAGCTTGGGGCTGGCCGGGTCGTATTGCTCGGAACTCGCGGACGCCGGCCGGAACCGGCATCCGCATAGGGGCAGAAGCTTAGTGCTTCTTCTCTTCCTTGCCGCCGCCGGCCGGATGCTGGGCCGGAGCGGGATGAGGCGCCGCCTGGCGGGGCGCGGCGGCCGGATGCGGAGCCGCGGGATGCGGTGCCGCATGCTGGGCCGGGGCCGGATGCGCCGCCGGGTGGGCAGGATGCTGAGCGCCCGCGGGGTTGGTG
>CAZNNJ010000777.1:0-3021 GCA_964574305.1 uncultured Rhodospirillales bacterium
CGCGCACATAGTCGAAGCTCTTGGTCGAGCCGGCATGGTTGTTGAAGGCGACGCAGGGGCTGATGCAGTCGATGAAGGCGGTGCCCTTATGCGCGATCGCGGCCTCGATCAGCGGCACCAGCTGGGTCTTGTCGCCGGAGAAGCTGCGGGCGACGAAGGTCGCGCCCAGCTGCAGCGCCATGGCGACCATGTCGATCGCCTCGTCGGTGTTGGCGACGCCCTTCTTGCTCTTCGAGCCGCGATCCGAGGTGGCCGAGAACTGGCCCTTGGTGAGGCCGTACACACCGTTATTCTCGACGATATAGAGCATGTTGATGCCGCGCCGCATCAGGTGGGCGAACTGCCCGAAGCCGATGGAAGCGGAATCGCCGTCACCCGACACGCCGATATAGAGCAGGTCGCGATTGGCCATGTTGGCACCGGTCAGCACCGACGGCATGCGGCCATGGACCGAGTTGAAGCCGTGGCTGGCGCCGAGGAAATAGGCCGGCGTCTTCGACGAGCAGCCGATGCCCGACAGCTTGGCGATCCGGTGCGGCGGAAGGTCGAGCTGATAGCAGGCCTGGATCAGCGCGGCGCTGATCGAATCATGGCCGCAGCCGGCGCAGAGCGTCGAGATCGTGCCCTCATAGTCGCGCCGCGTATAGCCGAGCTCGTTCGGCTGCAGGCTGGGATGATGGAGCTTTGGCTTGGTCAGGTAGGTCATGATGCCACGGCCTCTTTCAGGCGCTGTTGAACCGGGGGCTGGAGGTGGATCGCGATGCCCTCGGAGATGAAGGCGGCGGTCACCGGGGTGCCGTCGTAATGCAGCACCGGGATCAGCTTGGACGGGTTGATCTCGCACTCATTGATCACCAGCGTGCGCAACTGGGCATCGCGGTTCTGCTCGACGATGAAGACCGTGTCGTGCGCCTCGATGAAATCGACGATGTCCTGGTGGAACGGGAAGCCTCGCACCCGCATGATATCGATCGGCAGCCCCTCTGCGGTCAGGATCTCGGCCGCCTCGGCCATCGCCGGGCTGGTCGAGCCGTAATAGAGCGCGCCGACCTTCGTCACCACGCCGGCCCTATGCTCGACCGGGCGCGGGACCAGGTTCTTCGCGGTTTCGAACTTCCTTAAGAGCCGATCCATGTTGTCCTTATAGGACGCAGCCTCCTCGGTGTACTTGGCGTAGCGGTCCTTGGACGAGCCGCGGGTGAAGAAGGAGCCGCGCTTGGGATGGGTGCCGGGATAGGTGCGGTAGGTGATGCCGTCGCCATCGACGTCGAGATAGCGGCCAAAATCCTTGCCGGCTTCCAGCATCTCATAGGTCATGATCTTGCCGCGGTCGTAGCGGCGCGCATCGTCCCACTGGAGCGGGGCGCATAGACGCTCGTTCATGCCGATGTCGAGGTCGAGCATGACGAAGATCGGCGTCTGCAACCGGTCGGCGAGGTCGAAGGCCTGGGCCCCCATGGTGAAGCATTCGTGCGGATCCTCGGGGAACAGCAGAACATGCTTGGTATCGCCGTGGCTGGCATAGGCGCAGGCCATGATATCGCACTGCTGCGAGCGCGTCGGCATGCCGGTCGAGGGGCCGGTGCGCTGCACGTCGAAGATCACCGCCGGAACCTCGGCGAAATAGGCGAGGCCCAAGAACTCCTGCATCAGCGAGATGCCGGGGCCCGAGGTGGCGGTGAAGGCGCGCGACCCGTTCCAGGCGGCGCCGATCACCATGCCGATGGAGGCCAGCTCGTCCTCAGCCTGGATGATGGCGAACTTGTTCTCGCCGGTCTCGGGGTCGATGCGGTACTTGTTGCAGTATTTGGTGAAGGCCTCGGCCAGCGAGGTCGAGGGCGTGATCGGGTACCAGGCGCAGACGGTGGCGCCGCCATAGACGGCGCCGAGGCCGGCCGCGGCATTGCCTTCGATCGAAATCCGGTCGCCGACCGCATCGGCGCGCTTGACCCTGAGCCCGATCGGGCATTTCAGGTTCTTCAGCGCATAGTCGCGGCCCATATGCAGCGCATGGATATTGGGCGGGATCAGCTTGTCCTTGCCGCGGAACTGCTCGGCGATCAGCTGCTCCACCACCTCGGCCTCGATGTCGAGCAGGGCCGACAGCGCGCCGACATAGATGATGTTCTTGAACAGCTGGCGCTGCCGCGCGTCGGTATATTCGGCGTTCACGATATGGGTCAGCGGCATGCCGATGACCGTGATGTCCTCGCGGAACTTCGACTTCGGCATCGGCTTGGACGAATCGTAGAACAGATAGCCGCCGGGCTCGATCGAGGCGACGTCCTTGTCCCAGGTCTGCGGGTTCATCGCCACCATGAAATCGACGCCGGCGCGGGCGCCGAGATAGCCGGCCTCCGACACGCGGATCTCATACCAGGTGGGCAGGCCCTGGATATTCGACGGAAAGATGTTGCGGGGCGCGACCGGCACGCCCATGCGGATGATCGACTTGCCGAACAGCGTATTGGCGCTGGCCGAGCCAGAGCCGTTCACATTGGCGAATTTGATGACGAAATCGTTCGTCGCGACTATCGGTTGCATGCGTGCCCTGTGTCTTTAGCGTGCGCCATCTCGAGGAAGAATTTCTGCATGTCCCAGGCACCCGTGGGGCACCGTTCGGCACACATGCCGCAATGCAGGCAGACATCCTCGTCCTTGACCATGTAGCGGCCGGTACTCAGCCCATCGGCGATATAGAGGTCCTGGGTCAGGTTGACCGCCGGGGCGTTGAGCCGCGTGCGCAGATCTTCCTCATCGCCGGGCGGGGTGAAGGTGATGCAATCGACCGGGCAGATATCGACGCACGCATCGCATTCGATGCACAGCTTCGGCGTGAACACCGTCTCGATATCGCAGTTCAGGCAGCGCTCGGCCTCCTGGAAGGCCAGGACGGGATCGAAGCCGAGCTCGACCTCCATCTTGATGTCCCTGAGCGCGATCGCCTTCTCACGCAGCGGCACCCGGTAGCGCAGGTCGTTGGAGATGTCGTTGTCATAGCTCCACTCGTGGATGCCCATC